>NZ_CACWVY010000013.1:71140-99024 GCF_902764455.1 uncultured Methanobrevibacter sp. | reverse complement strand
TGAAGTCTCAGGTCCTTTAATGGTTGTTGAAGGAGTAGAAGGCGTTGGTTACAATGAAATTGTAGATATTGAAACACCTACTGGTGAAAAAAGAAGTGGACAAGTTCTAGAAGTAACTAAAGATGTTGCTGTTATCCAAGTATTCGAAGGTACTAATGATTTAAACACTAAAGATACTAAAACAAGATTCACTGGTCAAACCGCAAAAATCGGTGTATCCAGAGACATGATGGGACGTATCTTTAACGGTATCGGTAAACCTATTGACGGTGGACCAGAAATTATCCCAGATGAAGAATTAGATATTAACGGGGCTCCAATGAACCCTGCTTCTCGTGAATTCCCTGAAGAATTTATTCAAACTGGTATCTCTACCATTGACGGAATGAACACATTAGTAAGAGGGCAAAAACTCCCTATTTTCTCAGGATCTGGTTTACCTCACAACGATTTAGCTGTACAGATTGCAAGACAAGCTAAAGTATTAGGAGCTGACGACGAATTCGCAGTAATTTTCGCAGCTATGGGTATTACAAACGAAGAAGCAAACTTCTTTATGAGAGACTTCGAACGTACTGGAGCTTTAGAAAAATTAACAGTATTCATGAACTTAGCAGACGACCCTGCTATTGAAAGAATTTTAACTCCAAAAATGGCTTTAACCACTGCTGAATATTATGCATTCACCTTAGGTATGCAAGTATTAGTTATCTTAACAGATATGACTAACTACTGTGAAGCATTAAGGGAAATTTCTGCAGCAAGAGAAGAAGTACCTGGAAGAAGAGGTTACCCTGGTTACATGTACACTGACCTCGCAGGTATCTATGAAAGAGCAGGACGTATTGACGGTAAAGAAGGTTCCATTACTCAGATGCCTATCTTAGTTATGCCTCAAGACGATATTACTCACCCAATTCCTGATTTAACCGGTTATATTACCGAAGGACAAATTGTATTAAGTAGGGAAATCTCAAGGAAAGGTATTTACCCTCCTGTAGACGTACTTCCTTCACTTTCTCGTTTGATGAGTGGGGGTATCGGTGGAGACAAAACTAGGGATGACCACAGTGGTGTATCTGACCAACTTTATTCCGCTTATGCTGAAGGTCGTGAATTAAGAGACTTAGTAGCGGTTGTAGGGGAAGAAGCACTTACTGAAAGGGATCAAAAATTCTTAGAATTTGCTCAAGCATTTGAAGACCAATTCATTACTCAAAGTAAAGATGAAGATAGGACAATCTTCGAAACTTTAGACCTTGGTTGGAGTTTACTTAAAATCTTACCTAAAACAGAACTTAAAAGGGTTAAAGAAGAATTTGTTGAACAATACCTTCCAAAAGATGACTAATCTCATTACAGCAATGTAGGTGATTAAATGGCACAAGATATTATTGATGGAATTAATCCAACTCGTATGGAATTATTATCCCTTAAAAATAGGACTAAACTAGCTGTTAAAGGGCATGGTTTACTCAAAGAAAAAAGGGATGCTTTAATTAAAGAGTTTTTTGATATCTTGGATCGTGTCAAAGGTATTCGTGAAAACGCAGAAAAAAGTCTAAGCGAAGCAAACGATGCTTTACTTGAAGCTCAAATTGCAATGGGTGATTTGGCTGTTAAAAAAGCAGCATTATCTGTAAAAGAATCCATTGATGTTGAAATTACTTCAAGAAGTGTTATGGGTGTAGCAGTACCTGTTACTGATGTCAAAATGGAAAAAAGATCCATTATTGATAGGGGTTATGGTTTCGCTGATACCACAATTCAATTAGACGAAGCTGCTAAGAAATATGAGGAATCTATTAAGTATTTAATCGAGCTGGGTGAAGTGGAAAAAACTATTTTCCTCCTCGCTGAAGAAATCGAAGCTACTAAACGTAGGGTAAATGCTTTGGAACATATTATGATTCCAAGATTCCAAAATACTGAAAAGTATATTGATATGAGACTCCAAGAAATGGAAAGGGAAAACTTCGTTAGATTGAAAATGATTAGATCAACAATTGAGAAAAATGAAAAAGCTGCAGCAGCTGCTGAAGCAGCAGCAAATGCAGAAAATTAAATTCTTCTCAAAACTTTTCATTTTCTTCTATTTTTTATTATTTTTTTAATTAAAGTTCAAATATTATTTTATTTTCAAAAAAAGTTAAAATTATTAAGTTACTGTAAAAAATTTTTTTACTAGAAATTTTTTAAAATGGTGTTAAAATGAAAAGAAATCCAATTGACCAATTTTTAAAAGACCCTGACAATAAAGCAAGAACCTTTATGTGGATTACATGGGGTATGGTTGCTACAACTATTATGATGACAATTGGTATAATTTTATTTATCATGCACTTAGTTGGCCTTTTTTAGCAATGCTATTTACTTTTTTACTTGCTGATTCTACTTTTTCAAATAATTTTTCAAAATCCTCATCCTTGTCGATTATTGTAAGTAATGGCTGTGACTTTTCAGTGATTGAACCTATATGGGGAAGGTCATAAATATTGTCAAGATCTATTTTTTCATACTTCATTCTTACAGGGGAATATATGATTTTTTTATATGAATAATTTTTCACATGAGGTATTTTTATCAACTCACCTTGGCATGCTCTGATATGAGCATCCAGCATGTTTATTCCAAGTGAAAGTTCCGCACATTCAAATGTTCCCTGAAGTCTCGGATTAATTTCAATTACATATAATCCGTTTTCATTAAGAATATAATCAGCACCGTTTGATCCAACCAGATTGAATTTTCGAATCAAATCCTCTGAGGTTTCATTCATGCTTTTGTTTATATTGCTGATATCATTAACGTCAGCCATTATGGACTTGGAAGTTAAAGGCAGGATGTTTCCAATATATATGAAACTGTTTTTATTTCCAAAATCGTTTTCAGTTAGAAGTCTTGTGTTTGTTATTGTTTTTGCATCACTTTTTGTTGAAAGCACAGATGAACTCAGACTGATTCCTGATATATATTCCTGTAAAATGAATTCTCCTTCATTAATTTGAATATCCTTATCTTCATTTAAAAGATTTATGTCATACCCTCCACTTCCTTGAAGGGGTTTTAAAATAAATTGAATGTCATTATAAGTTTTATTTATTTCAATAGCTTCATCCATATCATTCACACTAAAAGTCATAGGAGTTAAAAAATCATGTCTGATTTTTTTATAGAATCGGTATTTGTTTTCAATATCTTTCACGTCATGATTTCCCAGAATCTTCTTTTGATCTGATTTTTTAAAATCGGATGGTGAAACTCCTGAAATAGGTATGATATAGTCAACTTCATCAATGAAATCCTGTGACATGTCAATCAGATTTTTTCCGTAGAATTCATCCTCAAAAATTCCGCAGCTTTCACCTTCACTTTCGTTTAATATGATTTTTTGCTTTTTGATTTGAGGAGTGTCTGAAGTTGAAAAATAGCTTGTAGAATAAATGTCATAATTGAGTTTTAATGCACTGTTAAGCATACTTCTTGTATCAATTCCAATAAGTAAAAGCTTTTTCATAAAATATCAATAAAAAAAGTTAGTTTAGAAATAGTCCCGAGCGGAGTCGAACCGCCGTCTCCGGGTCCAAAGCCTAGAAGGATTACCACTACCCTACGGGACTATAATTTGTTGTAGATATACAACAATAATATATATTCATTATATAGTATTTAAACCTATCGGTTAAATCATAAATTTTGATAAAATAAGCATTTATCATGCCATGAACAATTTGAACAGATTTTTGATACACTTTCTTTTGAATCAAAAATTCTGCTGACTTTTTCAAAAAGCTTGAGAGCATCATATTCTATTTTGGGGTCTACATGTTTTAAAACTTTGTTGTCCATGCTGATAATGTTGGTATTCTGGGTTGTGTTTTCACAGATGTTGTCCTTTAGATTCGGACATGCTTTGCAGATGTCGTCAGGTGAATTTGTAAGCTGGATGGTTGTTTTTTCAGATTTTCTAAGTTCATTTACTCGGGTCATGTTTTTGACAAAATCATCATCATAGCCATAGCCCTGAAAACCTTTAAGACATAACAGGTGATGACCTCTTAAAATAAGTTTCATGTAAATCGAAAAAATAATAAAAAAAGAAAAAGGATAATAGAATCCTTTTTTTTAGTCTTTTGGTAAAAATACTTTTGATACTGATGCAGCAGCTAGTATTTTTACAATATCTCCAACTATAAATGGAACAAGACCCATCATTAAAATGTCAACGACAGTAAATGTTGCACCTTGTAAACTCATCCATAATGCAAGGCCTGCTAATCCTGGAATGTATATTAATGCAAAGTTAGCAATTCCAATAACAGCGACCATTTTTCTAAAACTACGTGCTTCAGCATATTTTTCACTGATATATCCTATAAAGTAAGATGCAATGATGAAACCTATAAGGAATCCTCCGGTGGATCCTAATAATATTTCAAGTCCTCCGGTCATTCCTCCAAACCAAGGGATGAATGCAACACCTAAAACGATATATAAGATTTGACTTAAGCATCCGTATTTTTTACCTAAAAACAAACCAGAACATAATACTGCGAATGTTTGTGCAGTTATAGGAACTGAAGTCCATGGAAGCGGAATAATGACTTGAGCCATTAAACCGGTAAAACATGCCATTAATAATGACATGAGCAATTTGGTTGCAGTACTGGCATCCTGAATTCTTTCAAATACATTTTTCCTAGTACTGTAATAATTATTCATACTGATATTCATTTTTTCCCTCCAATTTCCATTTTAATTAAGATTAAATTATTTCAATTTAATCTATAGTTATTAATTGAATATTATTTGGTTTTTTAACAATATTGACAGAATTAACTGCGACTAATTTTTTAATTCCTTTTTGAGATGCAACATCAACAAGTCTTTGGCTGATTACTCCATCGAAAATAACGGTATCTGCATTTCCATCTATGTTTTTAATTTCTTCATAGATTTCTTCTACTTCCACCTCTTTTGTCATATTTAATGCTTCATCCAAAATAGCTCCGCTGCCTGTTCCTTCAAATTCTTTTAGCATGTCTTTCATTAAGACTACTTCATCATCTTCAATAACAGGTTCTTCGACACGTGGTTCTTCGCGTTGATTGTATTTTTGATGTTTTTTATTACGTCTGTCTTGTCTTCTATTATCTTTTTTGTTATTGTCATTTAAGATATTGTGATTTGCTAAAAACTGAGCAGTAGGCACTTTATCTCTAAGCGCAACTAAAACTTCATCTTTTTCCAAATCTTCAACTTCTTTTCCTCTTGGAGCACGGGTAATGTAGTCCACTTCTCCAATTTGTAAAAGTTCTTTTAAGATAAGTTCTCCGCCTCTGTCTCCGTCAACAAATGCGGTGGTTGTTCTTTTTTTACTTAATTCTCCAATGGATTTAGGTACACTTACACCTTCAACAGCTACGGTGTTTTTGATACCATATTTAAGTAAGTTTAAAACATCGCTGCGTCCTTCCACTACGATAATTGCATCGGAAGTGTGGATACTAGGACCAGCAGGCAAGCGATCGTCTCCGTATTCAGAAATTTCATGAACACGCATTGCTTCCCTTACTTCTTCAATCATTTTCATACTGGCCGGACCGACGCTTTCAACCATGTTTTTATAGATTTCTTTTGCACGGTTTACGACTTGTTCTCTTTTAACTGCTCTTACATCCTCAACTTTTAAGGTTTGGATTTCAGCTTCACAAGGTCCGACACGGTTAATTGTTTCAAGAGATGCTGCAAGAATGGCGGTTTCAACTCTGTCTAAACTGGATGGAATTACAATTTCACCTTTTGCCCTTCCACCATTTGACTGGATGTTGACTTGAATTCTACCAATTCTTCCAGTACGTTGAAGCTCTCTTAAATCTAAATCATTACTGAGTAAACCTTCAGTTTGTCCGAATACGGCACCAACAACATCAGGTTTTTCAACAATTCCATTTGCTGTAATTTGCGCATGGATTAAATATTTTGTTGTTGTTAATTCTTCACCTTTTCCCATTTTTAAGCCTCCAAGCTTATTCAATCGGGATAATTTATGTAATTAATATGATTTAGCAATTAAATTGCATAAATTACACGATAAATTTGTTTATCAGGCCTTTGACCTTTTATACACTAAAAAAAGAGTTTATACATTTGGAGAGTTTTTCTATTAAGGTTCACTAATTTTTCAATTAATTAAATGTTATATATGATTTACTAATCTTATTTTTCTTTTTTTACCTTAATAACTTATTTTCTCCCGTCTTTTGATTAATTAATAATAATTATAATAATGAATAATGTAATAAACTCTATGAGTATATAATGATTTAAGTATTTTTTTCAATACTACATTTAATTATTTTATCTTAACTAATATATAAAATATGTTGTATGCAAAAACTATATTTGATTGGTGGTGTAAATGTATAGTATGCAATTTAGAAAAAATTTGGTGAGTTCATGTCATTAAGTCCGAAAGATGTTTTGAATAAGAATAAGAATTTAAAAAAACGTGTTGATGTTGAAAAAATCAATTTAGATGATGTGACTATTGATGATTTAAGATTTAACGGAAAAAATTATGAAAGATTTATAAATTTACAGTCATTGCTTGAAAACGTTTCAGCATGTCAGATTTCAGATGCATATAATGCTCTTTTCAGAAGGCCGGGCACAATAGCAAAAATTAAGCCAGTCAACAATCAGAGGGTTTGGGGTAAAATTTTTACAGCAGAAACCTCATCAGATGACTGGGGAACTTCAGCATTGGCAATTGACAGTGCAGAAGAGGGAGATATTCTATTTTTTAAAGTTGATAGTGAAGATAAAGCAATTTGGGGAGAATTGGCTTCAAGCTGTGCTAGGGATAATGGCATTAAGGCAACAGTTATTTACGGATCAGCACGTGATTTGGATGCGCTTTTATATATGGATTATCCGATTTTTGCAAGTAATTTCTGTCCGAATGCAGGTTCCGCATTGGGCCTGGGCACTTTAAATGAACCGATTGATATTGAAGGTACTGCTGTCAATCCGGGCGATTTTTTCTTTGGCGATGAAACAGGTATTGTTGTCATTCCTCAGGAGTTATTCTCCAAAGTCATGTCTCAGACATTGCATGTAAAAATTAAAGAGGCAGGTATTATCGATGATATAACTTGTGGCAAAACCCTAGCTGAAATTGTCGGACTCAAATAGAAAAACATTTAAATAGATTTGTATATCTATATATAAAGATATCGATAGGTTTATATATAACCTATCACTTAATTATATAAGTGAAACAGATTTGATTTTAAGTTTGATTTTATGAAATTTTTAGGAAATAGTTTGCATGTTGCAAACTCTGGAAAACTGATAGCCCGATCTGATAAAACACCTTCACCAGGTGCCATTGTTTATGACAGTAAAAAGAATAAAATTGGTAAGGTCGGCTATGTATTCGGGCCAACAAAGAAGCCCTATATTTCTATTCGCTTATTTAGGTCAGCAGATAGAGATGAACTTATGAAAAATAGCGGTGAAAAACTGTTTGTATCGAAACCGAAATCCAAAAAGTCTAGAAAAAGGAGGATGAGACCACGACACAAGAAATAGAAAATACTACACCTGAATTTGATGAAATTCCAAGAAGAGGTCGTAGAAGAACAAGACAAGCTAATGCACGAGATGATGTTTATTCTAAAGATAAACAAACTGAATGTCCTGAATGTGGTTCTACAGAATTAATAGGAGATTATGAAAGAGCAGAAGTAGTATGTGCTCGTTGTGGATTAGTAATTGATGAAAATCTTGTTGATATGGGTCCTGAATGGAGAGCATTTGACCATGAACAAAGAGATAAACGTACAAGAGTAGGAGCTCCAATTACATACACCATTCACGATAAAGGTTTAAGTACCATGATTGATTGGAGAAACAAGGATATTTATGGTCGTGATATTCCTGCAAGAAACCGTGCACAATGGTACAGATTAAGAAAATGGCAAAGGAAAATCAGAATTTCCGGTGCAACCGAAAGAAACCTTGCATTTGCTTTAAGTGAACTTGACCGTGACTCCTCAAGATTAGGTCTTCCAAGAAGCGTAAGAGAAGCAGCATCTGTTGTATACAGAAGTGCTGTTGATAATAAGTTAATTAGAGGAAGAAGTATTGAAGGGGTTGTAGCAGCATCACTTTATGCCGCATGCAGACGTTGTAACGTACCACGTACATTAGATGAAATTGCTGAAGTATCAAGAGTAACTAAAAAAGAAGTGGGCCGTACCTACAGGTTTTTAACCCGTGAGTTAAATATTAAATTGCCTCCAACTTCTCCAGTAGATTATGTTCCTAGATTCGCATCTGAACTTGGACTTTCAGGCGAAGCTCAATCTAAAGCTATTGAAATAATTGAAAAGGCAATGGAAAAAGGATTAACTTCAGGAAGAGGTCCTACTGGTGTAGCTGCAGCTGCATTATACATTGCATCCGTTTTACTCGGTGAGAGAAAAACACAAAGAGATGTTGCAGATATTGCAGGTGTAACTGAAGTTACTATTCGAAACAGATACAAAGAACTAACTGAACAATTGGAAATGGGTGTAACTTTATAAACACTCGTTTTTATTTCTTTTTTTTAAATCAATTAGTTTAATTTGGAATATTTTTCAATTCTATAAATTAATTCATTAACAATGCCGTCATTGTTTGTCTTTTTAACATGTGAAAGTCTTTTTTTATATTTTGGAAGTCTTTTTAAAAAGTTAGCTACTCTTTTAGCACTCATGACTTCATGATATTCTCCATATCCTAATTTTTGCACATAAAATCCGTTCAATATTTGTTCGAAGTTACCTTTGGCCGGAACTGAAAAAATAGGTTTTTTAAGGTGAATAGCTTCGGAAATAAATGTAAATCCTCCATTACTTATTATTGCTTTTGAAGATGCAAGATCGTCATAGAATTCATCTTCGTTAAACTCTTTATATGTTAAGTTCCCGTCAATTTGATTTCTGTTAAATCCATAAACAATAAACTGCACATTTTTTAGTGCTTTAAGCTTTTTAACTAATTTTTCACTTTCACGACTTGTTTGGTAAACAATAATATGATTTCCTTCTTTTGGTTCTAATTTAAGTATTTCTTCACGGATGATTGGAGGGTAAAGCACTGCATGTTTTCCAGGTTTTATTTTAGGATAAAAAAAGCTGGTTAAAATATGAACCTTTGGTTTTACAACATATGTTTTAATAACTCCTTTGGCCTTAAGCATTTCTCCGAATTTGCTTTTAGGATAATCGATTCTGGTTTGTGTAATTACGTGCATATTATCTAGGCTTATCAGAGGAATTCCTCTTAATTTTGAAAGCATTGTTGCATAAATTTCAAAATCAGTTACAATTACATCGGGTTTCAGTTGTGCAGCTTTTTTATATAAATTTTCATATCCGACACGTATGTTTGTAGGATTTCTTTTAAGGGCTTCTGAAAGGGTTTTAAGATTATTGACCTTGTTGTTAATGTAAACTGTATTGAATCCACCGATTTCATAAACATTGTCAAATTTTGATTTTAAATAGGCATATGCCCTGTCGCTTGAAAAGATATAAACGTCGTATTTGTCTTTAATTCTATCAACAATAACACTTGTTCTAATTGCATGACCCATTCCTTCACCGCAAACACAATAAAAGACAACTTTTTTTGACCTTATGCGACGTATCTTTTTTATTTGCTTTCTTGTATTATGGATTTTTTGTAGGGATTCATCATAAGTTTCTTTAATACTGTTTATCTGTGCGGTTCTCTTTTCAAGTGTTTCAAATCTTGATTTGCTTAGTTTTTCATGGCCATGATCAAAATTATAGTTTAGATCTTCCGCATCGGTTCTTCTGCCTAAAAAGTCATTGACTGTACTTCTTCCATATTGCTGAATTAATGTTTCTATTCCTTCCTCTTCCAGTCTTCTGGTAGAAACGCCAACTTTTGCATTTCTCAAAACCCTAAACCGTCCCTTTTTTGCTAACCGTTCAATATAGTCGGTATCTTCGCCGAATGTTAATGATTCATCAAATCCGTTGCACTCTTCGTGCAATTGTCGTTTTGCAATGATTCCATAACATCCTGCACCGTGGGGTTTAATGTTTTGCACACCTATCATAAAGTAATTTGCAAAGTCATGGAACAGCTTGTCTTCCACTTTATTTGACATTGGAATCATTTGGCTGATGGCTATTCCCAGACGCTCTACCTTGAATTCATACAAAACATTTCTCAGATATTCTCCAGTAAGCTGCAAATCGGAGTCTAGAAAGAGTAAAATTTCTCCTTTAGCAATTTTTGCACCATTATTCCTACCTACTGCAGGAAGGCCGCCTTCAACTACTATACAGCCGTAGTCCTTAGCAATTTCAACGGTTTTGTCAGTGGAATTAGCATCAGCAACGATGATTTCATAATCATCGAAATCCTGCTCTTTGATACTGTCCAGTAGAACTGGAAGGTATTCTTCTTCATTATATGTAGGTATGATAATGCTAAAAATCATATGTTAAAATATATTTTTTAAATTTATAAGTTTTTTGTGAAATTATGCTTTTTTCAGTGTTTTGCTTCCTTTTTAATTATTTTCTTGAATGAAATTTTTTTCCAAGACTGAGTAATTTTCATCTTAATTTCAATTTTTCAAAAAATTATTCAAAGATAATTTAAATTGTTAATAAATAATTAATTTTTAAAATAGTTTATATTTTTCAATTATTTTCTTTTTTCACTGAATTTTACATAAACATTGATGATTTAAGTTGTTTTATGTCAATTACTGTATGGAACTTTTTTCCGAGTAAGTCAATATTTTTAACAATTTTTCTCTCTATTTAATTAATAATTCCCAATTTTAAAATTAAAGAAGTATAAGTTTTAATTTTCTTTAAATTGGTATTATATGTCTTTATTGTAAAAACATTGTCATTTAATACTTTTACAGTTGAAATACACCTCTCACTGAGGGATGTTAAATTAATTTTAAAAAGTTTATTTTTTGGCAAGAACTGTCATTGCAATGATGGCCAGTATGAATCCACAAAACATTAATGGTGTTGGAATTTCTGAGTATATCGCCAGTCCGAATATAAATGCCGCAAGAGGTTCTGCACCTGACATGAATATTGATGAGGTGCCTGAGTCAATATATTTCAGACTTAAAGTTGAAAGGATATATGGAAGTGCAAATGAGAATGTGGAATGTATTATTAAAAAGATAATAGTTAATGTAGGATTAACTGAAATGAATCCTGATATTTGATTGAAATTGGTAAATGGTATTAATGCAACGGAAATGAAAATTATCGAATAAAACAGAATTGTAAATGTATGATTGCCCATTTCAATTGATTTTTTGGATGCCATAAGATAAACTGCCCAGAATAGTCCCGCACCAATTCCTGAAAGGATTCCTAATATTGAAACGTTTTCCAAACTGTTTTCTAAAACTCCTGTCATTAGTATACATCCGAAAATAGCTAAAAATATACATGCAATCTTTTTTGAAGTAATTTTTTCCTTAAACAAAATATGTGCAAATATCAATACATATATCGGAGCTAGTGACAGCAGCACTGCAGCCAGTGAAAGGGGAATAGTGTTCATGGACTCATTATAACACAGATTAAGTCCGACAATACATATTGCACATACCAAAAATAGAGGAATGTCTTTTAATTCAATTCTAAATAGGCTTTTGTCTGTTAGAGCTATGGCTATAACAAGGGGTATTATGGAAATTGAAAATCTCAAAAAGAGAAGTGTTGTAGAATCAATTCCGTTTTGCGTTAATGTTCTAACGAATATTCCGCTAGATCCGAACATGAATCCTGCAAAAATCGGTAGAATTATATAAATTTTTCTCATATTATTCGTTCAGGTATGAAAATTTATCCAATGTAAAAGTATGATGCTCAGATGAACTGTTCTGTGGAATAAGGTAAGAATAAGCATTCCATGTAACCGTATAATACTCACACGAATTGTTCAGAGGTATTTTCAAGTCATTTATAAGTTTCATTTCATTATAGTTGGAATCTATTTTATAGGTAATCTTATTTGAGTCTGTGTGATTTTCCTGACTGATGACTTTCACGGTGATATTTCCCAAATCAATGTCATCTGCAGGATTTGCAACATCCACTGTATAGTATTCTGCTTCTGCACCTGCAAATGCTACTGTAAAACGTAAAACTATTATTCCAATTACTACAAACCATATTAAAAATCTGTTAAACAGATATCTGATTTCGTTAAATCCGCGATTTTTGTAAGGTGGCTGGATTGATTTGTTCTGTTCAATTAAGTTGTCATCGTGTAATATTGCTCCTACAATCAGGTTCAGATAATAACCATTTCTGTAGACAAGATAAAGTCCCAATATTCCGACAAGTGCGGGAGTTCCAAAAAGCCCTCCGTCTATGGCACCTATTATTAAACAGCTTGAGAAAAATGCAAGCAATAAGTTTGTAAACCATGGCCGTTTTTGTGATGCTAAAACTATGCATACGAACAATATCGGAAACAGTAAAATTATTAAAAATGCAAAACTTGGAACGTAAGCATATAGGCCAACTCCTGTGTTAATGTCACTTTGAATAATAGGTCCAATTATTTGAGTTATAGCTGCGCCTAAAATGGACTTTATTAAGTGAGTATGTAAAATGCTTGTACTGCTCATCATGTTACTCATAGAGCAAAAAACAGTGTTGAGTTTAATTCCCATCTGTAATCTGAACACCACTTCAAGAGCAATTCCTAAAATCAATAAAAGTGAACCTACAATCATGGATATTTTAAGATATCTTGTTGTGTCAATATCTTTTTTAATTAGCTGGGAGAGTATCAGAAATAATCCCATAAGGCCAAAAAAGATAATATCCTTTCCTTTGGAGGACCCCATTAAAAAAATGTATGTAATTGGTCTTATAATTGGATTAAATACGTCTGTTATGAAGAGTAGGCCTCCAAACAAAATAAGTATTATCCCAAGTATGATAGTTTTATTAATCTTCATTAACAATAATTTAATATTAATACTTTAAATAAGTGATGTCATGTTTCCAATTGAATATTTCATAGGATTAATTTTAATAGGTATATTTGCAGGGTTTGCATCAGGACTTTTAGGCGTCGGCGGAGGATTTTTAATTGTTCCTCTGCAGTATTTCCTGCTTAAATACATTGGTGTTGAACCTGACCTGGCAATTCTTATTTCTTTAGGAACCAGTCTAGCCATCATTGTACCAACATCATTAAGCGGAGCTTACAGACACACCCGTACAATGGAGGGTATTGTAAAACCTGGAATTCAATTGGGTATTTTTGGTATAGTCGGTAGTGCTATTGGAGGGTTTGTAGCTTCAGGTTTACCCTCAAGAGTTTTGGAAATAATATTCGGATGTTTGCTTTTGTTTGTTGCCATAAAAAATATAGTTGATATAAATAAGGAAAGAGAAGAAGCAAAAATTCCATTCAATCTAATATCAACAGGAATCATAGGCTTTTTAGTTGGATTTTCATCCGGACTTTTAGGTGTTGGAGGAGGAATATTTTTAATAGCTATTTTAACTGCTCTTTTGGGATTTTCTTTAATAGAAGCTATTGGAACTTCATCCGTATTTATCTGTTTAACAGCATTTGGAGGATTTTTATCATATATGATTACTGGATGGGGAGTGTCCACATTTCCATATTCAATAGGTTATGTTAGCCTTATTAATTTTGCACTAATTACCTGTTTTTCAGTTCCTTTAGCATCATTAGGCGCCAAATTTGCACATAAACTGCCTCAAAAGAAACTTAAAATTATATTTTCAATAGTAGTATTATATATTGCATTAAAAATGCTTGGAATTTTACCATAAGGTGATAAAATGAGTGAAGAAAGAAAAGTTGGAGAAAATTTCGATGAAAATAAAGCTGCAGATATCTTTGATAAATTAAAGAATGTTGAAGGTAAAACAAAACCTAAAAATGACAGTAAATTTAAAAAAATAACTGATTTGATGAGCGAAGCAAAGTATGCAGAAAGTAAAGGCAATTTTGATGAATCAATCAAATTATATGAACAGATTATTTTTATTTTACCCGACTCTCAGAAAGCTTACGAAGCATTAATAGATATTTATCAAAAGCAGGGCAATGTCGAGGCTGAAAAAGAGATTTTAATTAAAGCCATTGCTGGCTGTAAAAATAATGGCGAATTTAAAAAGAGATTGGATGAAATAAGATAAGAGACATTATTTTCAAACATTTTTTTTTAATTTTCATCCTGATCTTCTATTTTTAAGAGATATCTTCGGGAAATGTTTTTAAAGCTGAAAGAAGAATCAGTTGTTTTATAGTATACCCAGCCTTCCATTTCACATCCTGTTTGCCCATCACACACGGTCGGATCGTAGTTTTTATCAGCACTTAGCTTGAACTCTTCAAAATCATCCGGAAGGATGTAAGTTTTGAAGTCTATTGGGACACTTTCCATATCGTATTCATCCCAGATAATCTGGGCTTCACGAATATCAAATTTGCCGTTGCTGTCCACCATATTGAAACAGAATAATTCATTGTCCTCTAATTTATGAGGATTATTTTTAATTTCAGGTCCGCAAATTTCACCCTGCCAGCAGACATAGTCACAATCTTTGTGATTTTCAAGGTAATGTATGAGTTTTTCCTCAATATCATATTGGTCTGCCATTTCCCAGTAAGGATTGTCTTCTTCAAATATCCGATGGTTACGTGAACATACATAAAACTCATAACCGCTGTTAAATGTTTTTGAATTTGCCTTTTCAAGAATGTATGTTGCACAAATGCCGTCACATTTTTGAGTACGTATGTATGGAGTTTTGTCATTTAAAATATCCGGAATGTTTTCGCAATATTCGATGTAATTATTGGAAATATTTGCAAATTTAGTTGGGAAATCTTTGCTTTTCTCTTCATTTACTCCGAAAAATGATGACATTATTGACTTGCCCCATCTTCTTTTCATTAATCCTTTTTCCATAGGCGAATCAAATAACTCCTTCTGATTTTGTGAAGGAGATTCATTTTCACAGGATAAATCCTTTTCAGGATTTGAATATTTAATGTCAAGTAATTCTGTTACGTCACTGCCTTCTTTTTTAGGAATTTCAATGTCAAAAATATCAACTGGCAATGCCAGGCCCTGTGAGATAATATTGGAATTTGGAAGTTTCTTTGTTTTTATTTCAAAGTTGTCTTCTCTTAAAAATTCACACCATTGCTTTTGAGGAACTTTAGAATCGATTTCAATGAATACGCAAAGGTCACCTTCCCTGAATTCTTTGCTTTTACAGATACATGTCCAGCCGAGAACTCCAATAAGTTCGATGTTGTCTGTTCCTTCGATGGGCCTTAGCCATGCAACCTTTTCAACATGTGCCAGTGAACGCTTCCCGTTAACTATCATTCATTCCCTCCGTTTAGATAAATCGCCTTATGATAAAACTCACGACAAACACTACAATTGCAAAATAAATTATATATCTTCCATGTTTTCGATAAAAGTGAAACGTCTTTTTTAAAGTAAAATAAAGCTGCTCCATAAATCAAACCTATAAGTGGTGATATCAGTGCAATGATATATCCAAGAATTGGTATTGCCATATGTCCCTCATTTTCCATGTATTCACCTCATTTTTAATAATGATTATTTTAAAAGTTTCATTCATTACTGTTAATTATATATTATTTTTTGAGGTTATTATATGTTCATAATTTAGTGGTGTTATGGAGTATTTAAAAAAAGAGTTAAAAATAATTTAAATTTTATTAAAAAAAGAAAAAAAGAAGTTAATTAGAATCCTAAGCTCGCATAGTATCCATGGAGCCTATAATTGTAATTATTCCAATTAACAACTGTTCCAAATGAATTTCTTACACTTGTCGGATCGGATACAATCCATGTATCACCAATTAAAACCTGTGCCCAAACGTGACCATATGTGCTTCCGCTGCTGAATACACATGTTCCGTGAACATATCTTGCTGCAAGACCTGCAGTTCTATACATTGCAATTAATAAATGGGCCTGGTCAACACAATTTCCAGTTTTTGCATTAAGAGTACCGACAGCACCATATTTTGTGTCGTAATAGAAACTGTAAGATACTGCATCACGTACATAATTGTAAATAGCTCTTGCTTTTGCACTATCAGTTGTTAATCCGGAAGTAAGTGAATCTACAACTGATTTGATTTTGCTGTTACCTACTTGACAATTAGTAGTTGCTACTAAATATGGTTTTAAGTTTGTAATTGTGTTCTTTGAATTTAAAGGACTGGAACTAGGGGTACTGGCGTATGTCTTAATGGTTACATAGTTAGGCATAATTCCATAGTCGTCGTAAAATGCTACAACACGAGCCATAGCATAAACTAAACCGTTATATCCGATAGATCCAAGAGCTGAATTAACTGAATTTGGCATTTCGCCTTTTGAGTTAACAGCATTAACAATACTTTTAGCAACTGAAAGATAATCATATAAATTACCTAAATTAGCAGCGGCTCCAGGGTTTCCTGGGTCTAATACAGTTTTTATAGGTATGTTTCCTTTATTATTAGCGTTTAAGTTAATTATAGCTTGTGAAGCTAAGTATAAATATTGTGCGGTACGGTAATTTACACCATTAATTGTAACAGTTTTTGGCAATTCCTCGCTGCTTTCAATATATTTTTTAACAGTTTGGGATGCTTCAATAACTTGTTTTAATGTAAGTGTATCCACAACATAAATATTTCTTGATCCAGTAACTTCACCGTCGGTAAATGTTACTGTGTAAGTTCCTTTAGTTAATCCAGGTATTGCAAGTAGAGCAGTACCTTTTTCATCCGTTTGTACAGAAGTTACTCTGTTATTAAAAGTAAATTTAACAGTTTTTCCAACAATAGGTTTGCTTTGACCATCAAGTAATTTTACTGCAAATGTTGTAGCAGTACCAACACTGACACTTATGTCACTTGATGAAAATCTAGTACCGTTTACAAGTATCTTTTTAGTTAATTTTGAAGAAGTATAATACGGGTTATCTGAAACTTGGATAGTAATTGAATATTCTCCAATTGCTTCTTTAATAGGCAGTTTTGCAACACCGTTTTCATCGGTAGCAACTTCAGTAGCAACAGAATTTAAATTAAATAAAACTTTAATTCCATTAATTGGGCTTCCAGTTTTATTTTGCACTGTTACCTGATAACTGCTTCCGTCATTATATTTCACTACTAAATCGCTTGCAGCTATACTTACTTTTTGTTTACTGATTGTTACTGTATTGGAACCTGTATTGTAGTCTTTCAATCCTGCAGTTGAATATGTGTATTTAGCAGTATATTTGCCAGAATTCAATGCTCCAATAGCGAGTTTTGCAACACCTTTGCTGTCAGTTTTAACAGTTGTAGTTTTTCCGTTAATGTTTATTTTTACATTTTTATTAGTTAAAGCTTTTCCAGCACTGTTTGTTGCTGTGACTGAAAATTCTGAACCATCATTGTACTGCATTTTTAAGGCAGATGATTTTAATGTGGTGGTTGAGTCTTTAACATATAATTTTTTAGAATCTGAAGCTCCTTTATATCTGGTGGCTCCGTTATATTTATAGTTAATAGTGTAAGTGCCTTTTGAAAGAGCAGGGATACTTGCAGTAGCTTTCCCATTTGAATCAGTTAAAGCAGTTACTTGTCTATTATTGTAAGTAAACAGAACTTTAGTCTTTTTAAGAGCTTGGTTATGACCATTTGTTAATACAACTGAATATTTGAATTTAGTTTTCGGAAGTATATATGCATTTGATCCTGTAATTTTGGTACTGTCTTTATTAACAGTTATTGTTTTTGTGAGAGTTTCTTTGGAATATGAATTATATATCTTTATTTTATATGTGCCAGGTACAAGCTTAAGAGTTATATTTGCTTTACCGTTGTCATCTGTTTTGACAGTGTATGTTTTACCATTAACAGTAAATTTCACATTTGCCTGCCTTAACACATCTGTATTTTTATAAAATAAGGCAGAATAAACAATTGAATCACCGTAAGTTGATTTAACATCACTTACCTTAATTGAAGAATACACATTAACTTTTTTAGAAATAGAACTTTTAATGTATTCATTATCTCCATTAAAGGTAACTTTTGCAGTATAACTTCCTTTGCTTAATGCGGAGGTAGTTACATATGCTGCACCATTGCTTTGTGTGGTGGCACTATAAGTTTTACCGTTAATCTTAAGGGCCACTTTTTTACCTTCCAATGAAGTTCCATTTGCATCCTTAAGAATTACTTTGAATACTGCACCTGATTTTGAATAATGAGCATTGCTGATTGAGAGTTCAGTTTTTACAGGGGTACTATTTGAGACACTTTCATTAAGAGTTAATGCTGCGTCATTGTTAGTACTTTTCAATGTATTGAATTCATTATTTTCTGAATTTAGAACAAAATCAGATTCAGATGCCTTTAAATTATTTAAGGATAACTCATCACAGTTAGCCATTAAATTTTCGTTATCTGTACTTGTAACATTACTTATTTCAGTTGCGCTGGCAGTTCCTAATATCAGAAATAGCATAAAAACAACAGAAACAAATAATGCTGCTTTTTTTATCGAAATATTAACACCTTCTTGGTTCTCACTATGATATTTTTTTTAAAAAAATTTCTAATGATTAATAATATTTCATAATGAGTGGATTAATATATATTTATTTCTTTATATAAATGTTTTTACAACTTTATTGAAAAAAATACAATGTATAATAGATTATTTCATTAAAAATGTTGAGTTTTGTATAGAAAATATTTCAGGAATCTTCTAAAATTAGGGCAATTTGGCATTGATTAAATTAAAAAAACTGAGATTGTTACATTCATTCTAAATGAAGTCCAATTCCCATTGTGGTAATCTGATAACTGTCTCCCCCAAGTCCAATCAGACTGTATTGGATGTCTAAATCGAGAATAGCATTTCCACCAACTGCCTTTACGTTTTCAGCTAATTTGATTAAGCTGTCATCTTTGGCTTGTTTCAGTTGAGTCAATACTGTTTGTTCAACTTTTTCCTGTTCGCTATTGATTATTCTTTTGTTTTTATCAACAATTACTGTAGCATGGAATTGTCCTATAATTGAATGTTTTCTATTTAAAATATCGGTACTTGTCATGAAATAGAAATCTAAATTGTTAAGTTTTTCATTACTTTTTTCTTCATCAAATATTGGTGGTTCTTCAATTTCAGTAAAGTATGATTGTTTAAGAATATCTTTGTAGAAATGGTATTTGATGTTTTCGAAAAACTTTTTAATGGTTCTTTTGATTTTTCCTAAAAAGTATGAAATTGCACTTAATCCTGCAAATATGATGTAGTTGATTACTGTAGGAAATGCTGCCTGCAATATTATCCCTATTGTTCCAACGGTAATAAGGTTAAATCCCAATGTGGGATTTTTCAAAATAAATCCGTAAATAACAGTATCAATAAAAAGAATAAAAGCACTGACTGCACCGATGCTTTGCCCAATCATCTTGTTTGCAAGGTAGGTTTCTGCATATCCTGCAGCAAGGGGTGCAAAAATCAAACCTAAGTTCCATCCAAATATGGCTATGTTAAAATGTAAAAAAAATGCATATATTCCTAAACCTGATGTAGTACCGAATGCAATGCACAGTATAGCTTCTGTTACATATGTACGTTTTTCTTCGTGTTCTTTAATATTCATATTACTTATATTGTATTGCGGTACCATAGGCTGTAACCAAAATGGTATTTCCCATGGTTCCTCCAAGATTATCATAGGAAATTTTAAGTCCGATTATTGCATTTGCACCTAAATTTTTTGCTTTTTCTTTCATGGTTTCAAGAGCGTATTCTCTTGCCGTTTGAAGTTCTTCCTCATATCTGGATGTTCTTCCAGCTACGACATCACGTACTCCAGAAAATAAATCTTTATATATATTGGAACCTATCAAAAATTCTCCGGTTACCAATCCTTTATATTCAATTATCTCTTTTGATTCTAATGTGTTTGAGGAAGTTAAAATCATATTTATCCCTTTTTAACAAATGTAAGTACTGCCCAAATGATTAAGAAAATTGCAATAACTACATATAAAATGATTTGTGATCTTCTTCTTTGTTTTAATCTTGCATCCCAGACTTTCTGACAATCTGAAGAGCATACCAGTTCATTTAATGGTATTGGGGTTCCGCAGATTGGACAATGTTTATGAGGTTCTACTGACATTTTTTCATCTCCTTATATTTTAAAAAATTCTTTAGTATTTTTATTAACATGAGTTGCTAATTCTTCGCTGTCAATACCCATGCAAAGAGCAATGGTATTGAGTATGTGAGGTAAATATTTGGGTTCGTTTCTATTCTTTTTAGGTTTAACATCAAAGTTTTTTGGAATTAAAAATGGCGCATCTGTTTCAATCATTAATTTTTCAGGAGGTATTACACTAACTGCTTCCTGCAGGTCTCTGCCTCTTTTCATATCACAAATCCATCCTGTAACTCCAATATAACAGCCTAAATCAATGTAATTTTGTGCTTCTTGTTTTGTTCCTGTAAAACAGTGGACAACTGATTTTTCTGCAATTCCATCATATTTTTTTAAGATACTGTATAAATCTTCGTGTGCTTCTCTTTCATGTAAAAATAAAGGCATATCAAGTCTGTCTGCAAGTTGTACTTGAGCTTCAAACCATTTTCTCTGCAAATCCTGTGGTGAGAAATTTCTGTTATAGTCAAGACCGCACTCGCCAATTGCCACGACACATTCATCTTTAGCAATCTTTTCAAGTTCAAACATGCTGTGTCCATTACAGGTCTTTGCATCATGAGGATGTACTCCTGATGTTGAGTATAAAGTTCCTGGGTAATTGGAGGCATATTGTGCTGCTTGCTGACTTGAGTTTACATTGGTTCCGGTGATAATGAACTGATTAACACCAACTTTTTTTGCTTCTTCAATAATTTCAACTCTGTCTTTTCTAAATGAAGAGTGCATTAAATTTAAACCAATATCAATAAGACCGTCCACTTAATCACCTATTCACTGATAACTTTAGTGCCTATAGTTTCTCCTTTAACTGCTTTGATTAGATTTTCCGGTTCAAATCCATTGGTGATCACGGTTTCTAAATTGGACCTTTTAATCATTTGGACTGCTGTTGTGTCGAAAAATTCATATGTTCCTGCTTTAACGTCTTTTCCGCTTAAAAAGTCAAGCAAGTCAGTTGCAGTAATTTCAGGAACAAGTTCTGCATCGTCAAATTTATTAGGATCTTTTGTATACATTCCGTCAACAGATGTTAAATTAATTAATTTATCTGCATTGATGTATTCGGCTAAAATTGCTGATACTGCATCAGTACTGTGTGCAGGTTCGGTTCCGCCCATAACAATTATTTTTCCGCTGGCTGAAAATTCCAGTGCTTCCTGGAAATTATGAGGTACTCTTTGATATGCTGCATCTCCAAGTGCGGTTAACATTAATTTAGCATTTATTCTGGTTACTTCAATTCCAATATCGTCACATTGAGCTTCTCCAGCTCCTAAGTCACGAACAACACTAATATATTCTCTTGCAGGTTTTCCACCGCCTATAACAATAAATAATTCGTGTTCTTTTGCTAAATCTTTTAAAATAGCACTATACTCTTGGAATTTTTTACAGTCATATTCTTTAAGTAAAATTGATCCACCAATTGCAACAACAATTTTCATATATTCACCTTATAATAATTTATTGATTAAATATTATTTAAATTTTAATTTAATTTATCTTAAAAATGCAAAATTATTTAAAAATAGTTTTTAAAAAATTTTTTG
Organism: uncultured Methanobrevibacter sp.; assembly: GCF_902764455.1. Classification (NCBI taxonomy): domain Archaea; kingdom Methanobacteriati; phylum Methanobacteriota; class Methanobacteria; order Methanobacteriales; family Methanobacteriaceae; genus Methanobrevibacter; species uncultured Methanobrevibacter sp. The sequence continues at coordinate 77,141 of NZ_CACWVY010000013.1, read as the reverse complement.
AATTTGAAATTAAAAATAGCTGTCTGCTCTAAAACAGAATATTGAATGAATTATAATCTTTTAAAAAAAATAAAATTTAGAGGATTATGCATCCTCTGAAAATAGTCCTTTGTATAATAGGCCTGCAATTACTGCACCAACAATAGGAGCTAAGATAAATACCCAAACTTGCTGTAATGCTTGACCTCCCATAAATAGTGCAGGAGCCAAACTTCTTGCAGGATTAACTGAGGTACCTGTTAACGGAATGCCTAAAATATGAACAAATGCAAGGGTTAAACCGATTACTATACCTGCAATAGTTGCATTTTCTGCTTTTTTAGTAACTCCGAGAACTGTAAATACGAATACAAAGGTTAAAATTACTTCAACGATTACGGCTCCAACAACATTAAGTCCAACAGCTGATGCAGTGCCAAATCCGTTTTGACCTAATCCTGTTGTCATGTATCCTCCAAGGTGTGCGGAAGAGTTAATGATAACTGCGAGGATTGCAATACCAATAATTGCTCCAATACATTGGAATACTATGTAAAGAAGCAAATCCTTTGTTTCCATTCTTCCGTCAATCCACATACCGATTGAAACGGCGGGGTTGACATGGCACCCTGAAATGTCACCTATTACATATGCCATGGCCACGATGGATAAACCGAATGCCATTGCAATTCCAAGATTGCCTAATATTGTGCCAGCTATGGCTGCACTTCCACAACCGAAAAGAACAAGAACCATTGTTCCGATTAATTCTGAAATATACCTTTTCATAAAATCCCTCTAAATTATTTTTTCTCCTTATTAAAATCTTCTAATACGTTTATATCCTAAGTATGCAAGGAATAACACAAATAATATTAAAACGAATGGGAATGCTTTCAATAAGAATGAATCATTCACTTTATCGAATTTATAGTCATGGTCAAAGCCCATGTGATTTGCATCAGTGTGATTTTGAGTTATCTTTGCAAAATTATATAATAAATCATAGTAACTGATGTGTGCTCCATTATATTCGATTGAATCCGGCGCCTTGCCGTTTTGATCCATATAATTTCTCACAATTCCTGCCATGGCCATATAATCGTAAATTGAGTATGTGTCTTTTACTAAAAATGAAATTCCCATCGGATTGTCCGGACCGGACATTGTTTTTGGAATGTCAAGACCGTTTCCGTTGAGATAGGAACTTGTCTGGTAAAGTAACTGTGCTGCGGTGTAGTTACCGTATGTTCCGTTCATGTTGGTATCATTGCTCTCGATTAGTATTTTACTTGCATTGGCCATTCCGCTTGGAGATATTTTATTTTTAACAATCATATTGTCGCTGAATACTTTTGTATCATTTCCATGAGCATTTACGATATCAACAATTTCTCTAGCAATTTGCTCGTTCATTTTTTCGTCATATCTGTCGATGACACCATTTCTCCCATTATCTGGGAACTGTTTTAGTGGCTGGACATAATAGATTCCGTCATTTTTTAGAAATGTTCCGGGGTCATGCATTCCCATAAATGTTTCATTGGAATAATTGTCGTCCCATGCTCTTCTGAGATAGTTGCTGTGATTGTCTAAATCATAATCACCAGTATTTACTAGAACTATCTGTTTATTGGTGTCTTTTGTAGCATCAGCTAATAAATAAAAATTTCCGGCATCACAGGCCGCCAGACATATGCTTATATCACTTGTCACAGTAATTGCCCGAGTTCCTTCGCCAGGTTCTGGGGCCTGATTGTCAACTATAACTTGAAGCTGTCCCCCGCTGATTTCTTCAATGTACTTTTTAATAGAGTTTAGCATATTAATATCAGTATCATGGTCGACTATATTGTCTGAAGTTAAAAACACTGTTTTTGATGCAGTAACTCCCTGGACCATGGGGGATATTATTAATAATGCTAATATCAGTATTGCAATTTGTTTTTTCATGTCTCTGTTTTCCTACGTTTGATTATTATATAATTATTATTTTTATTACTAAAATATTTTATTGATGTCATTTTATTAAAATACTTTTAATATGTTATATTTTCAATATTTAAAGATTAAAAATTAGTTTAAAGCAAATATTTAAATACATTGCTTCCTAATAACTATTTTGAGGATTTAAAAAGATTATCTTTTATTTTAAGTCCAATTTAATAGAGTTTTATCAAAATTTAATTTTGTGTATTAAATTGAAATAAACCTATGATTTTTGTCAAAATATTTGTCTAAAATATTTTGTGTTAGGTGGCTGATGATAGTTATTCTATAAAATTATTGTTTATTTTTAAATTTGATATTTTAAAATTGGTATTTAATAAATCTAGACTAAGATAAAAAGTTTAATTGCTGGTTAATAGTTTTTTCTAATTAATGGTATGTAATCGTCCTCAATAGGTGATTAATATGTTTGAAAATTCAAAAAGGATAGCTATTAGCAAAAACTTTTTAATTTCTCTACTCTTCGTTGTCCTGATATTCACGTCTGTTGGTGTGAGCATGGATAATGTTAGTGCTTTAGAGCTAAATCAGAGTGTAGATGGAATTGAAAGTGAATTAAATGTTGAAGATAAACTAGAAAATTCTCAAGAAAATATATTGAATACGAATTTAGAAGAAGAAAGTATGTTGAATGTTGCTCAAGACAGGGAAGTTTTAGGCCAAGCGCTGCTTCATGGAGGTACATTTTCAGATATTCGTGAAGCGGTTAAAAATGCAAAAACAGGTGAAGTGATTAAACTGGCAGGTACGTTCAAAGCTGAAAAGGCATATGATCAGATTGTTTTAAATAGGCGTGTAACTATTATGTCTGATTCGTCTGCCACACTGAATGGAATGGGTATATCACACATTTTCATTGTCAATGCTACGGCAGCGTCATATTCAGAATTTAAAAACTTAAAATTCATCAATGGATACCGGAGTAATACTGCAGCTGGAATATATGTGAATGCTCATGATATTGCAATAAGAAACTGCGTATTTGAAAATAATGAAGGGCATCATGGAAGTGCAATATGTACTCCAAATGATAATTACACAGCTAGAAATCTGTTAATCGAAAATTGTAAATTCAAAAACAATCATGCGGTTACGCATGCAGGAGCAATTGTTGCAATGGCAGATAACACAAGAATCATAAACTGCTCTTTTGATTCTAACAATGCATATGATCCAACCGGGCTTAGGGTTGCTTTAGGAGGAGCTATTCAGGTCGGTATGGATAATTACCGCTCAAGAGCATATGTTTACGGATGTAACTTTACCAATAACTGGGTAAAACCAACTGGATTGGATGCACATGGTGGTGCAGGTTGTGTTCGTGACGGTGTTGAATATAGAAACTGTATTTTTATAAACAACTCTGCAGCACAGGGCGGTGCCTTAACAATGCATGCTTCAGGTTCAATTAATAATTGTACTTTCATCAATAATTCAGCAGTATTATTTGGAGGTGCTGTATCAACAGGTTATGCAAACATGAACATGAATTTAACCATTCAGGATTGTAATTTTGATGGTAATGTAGCTCCAATTGGAGGTGCTGTACAGTTAATCGGAAAGAATATTAACATTAACGAATGTGAATTCAATAATAATAAGGCATCACAAACAGGAGGTGCAGTAAATGTCAATGCAGAAACAGTAAACGTTAAATCTTCATCATTCAATGATAATGTTGCACATGTGGATGGTGGGGCAGTCTTTATCAATGGTAAAAATACTCAGATTATGGATTCCTCATTCATATCAAATGATGCAATTCCTGATGTGGATAAATTGGATGACGGTTTAGGAGGTGCAATTTACATTAACAGTACTGAAGCAAGTATTTCAAATAATAAATTCTATTATAACACTGCTAGAAACGGTAGTGCAATTTATTATGATAAATACGGAACTAAATTAACTCTAACTAACAACACTCTATTTGAAAATCAGGCATGGGTTTATGCTCTGCCGATTTCAGCTCACGATATTTATTATGGTGAAACTGAAAACATTGAATCTATCATTCATGGTGGAAACAATATTGGAAAATACAATGATTTAAGCATATCAAATGCAATATACAATGCAGCAAGCTATGCAAACATTGAAATCGATGGTCAACATCCTCAACTGGGTGCAACAACTAGCGGACACTTATATCAGGATGATCGTGAATATAACATGAATGTCTTATTGACAGTTGTCCATGAAGACGGCAGTGTTGTTTACAATAAAACATTAAATTCCAATTGTTTTGGTGAAGTAAAAGATTCATTAAGAAATTTAAAAGTTGGAAAATACTATGTAAGTGCAAAACACACAGAAGATACCTACTATAAAGGAATAACAAACAAAACTACATTTAAGGTAACAGCTCAGGTTGACGATAAAATCAGAAAATCAGTCAGTTCCGAAAACATTGACTATAAAGACATCGTTGTTTGGACATTAAACATTACAAATAAGGGTCCTTCAAATGCAAATAATGTTGTTATAAGGGATGTATTGCCTGACGGATTGGTTTACATTGACGATAACACTAATGGAGCTTATAATCCAAAAACTGGTATCTTAACACTTGATTCATTAAAAGTTGGTGAAATATATATTGTTAATATTAAAACATGGGTAAACAGGACAGGTGAGATTAAAAACAATGCAAATGTCACAGCACATGAATATGATTACAATTTAACAAACAATCATGATGACTCTAAAATAAATGTTAATTCTGCATGTGATTTGGCTATCGAAAAAATAGCTAATGTCAGTGTTGTAAATCTAACTTCTTTGGTTGAATGGACATTAACTGTTAAAAATAATGGTCCAGATACTGCAACAGGTGTTGTTGTTCGTGATGTGCTTCCAAAGTCACTGATTTGGGTTAGTGATAGTGGTTTAGGTAAATATGATCATAATTCTGGTGTTTGGAATATTGGTGGTTTAAATAAAGGTTCTAGTGTTAGTTTGAAAATCGTGACTAGAGTTAATCAGACTGGAAGTATTAAAAATGAAGCTTCAGTTTCAGGTGAACAGTATGACTATGATGAAAGCAATAATCACGACAGCTATGTAGTTAATGTAAAACCTGCATGTGATTTGGGTATTGTAAAATCAGTCAGTGCAAGTGTTGTTAATTATACTGATGTTGTTAAATGGACATTAACAGTGACCAATTACGGTCCTGATGCTGCAACTGGTGTTAAAATTTATGATGTCTTGCCCAATGGATTTACTTATTTAAATTCAACTAAGGATTACTCTAATGGCATTATTAATATTGGAAACTTAGCTAAAGGTACTAGTATTAGTGTAGATATTTTTACTAGGGCTGATATTACTGGTACTTTTGTTAATGTAGCTAGTGTAAACGGCAATGAATTTGACCATAATTTAGTCAATAACAGGGATGATGCATCAATATTTGTCAAACCTGCAACTGATTTAGCTGTTAAAAAGTTAGTAAATAACTCTCAACCTAAATTCTCTGATAATGTTGAATGGACATTAACAGTGACCAACAATGGTCCTAATGATGCAACCGATGTTGTTGTTCGTGATGTGCTTCCAAAATCACTGATTTGGGTTAGTGATAGTGGTTTAGGTAAATATAATCATGATTCTGGTGTTTGGAATATTGGTGGTTTAAATAAAGGTTCTAGTGTTAGTTTGAAAATAGTGACTAGAGTTAATCAGACTGGTAATATTAGAAATGATGTTTCTGTTACTGGTAATGAGTTTGACTTTGATAAATCAAACAATAATGATTCTAAAATCATTTCTGTTAAATCGGCTTGTGATTTGGGTATTGTAAAGTCTGTTGATGCGAGTGTTGTTAATTATACTGATGTTGTTAAATGGACATTGACAGTGACCAATTACGGTCCTGATGGCGCAACTGGTGTTAAAATTTATGATATTCTGCCGAATGGATTTACTTATTTGAATTCCTCTAAGACTTACTCAAATGGTGTTATTAATATTGGAAACTTAGCTAAAGGTTCTAGTGTTAGTGTTGATA
>NZ_CACWVY010000013.1:0-71133 GCF_902764455.1 uncultured Methanobrevibacter sp. | reverse complement strand
GTCTGTCTTTGTTAAGCCTGCAACTGATCTTGCGGTTATAAAAAAGGTTAATGCAACTTCATTTAACTTGTATGATAATGTTGAATGGACATTAACAGTGACTAATAACGGTCCTGATAGTGCAACTGGCGTTGTTGTTCGTGATGTGCTTCCAAAGTCACTGATTTGGGTTAGTGATAGTGGTTCTGGTAAATATGATCATAATTCTGGTGTTTGGAATATTGGTGGTTTAAATAAAGGTTCTAGTGTTAGTTTGAAAATTGGTAATGAGTTTGACTTTGATAAATCAAACAATAATGATTCCAAAATCATTTCTGTTAAACCTGCTACTGATTTGGGTATTGTAAAGTCTGTTGATGCGAGTGTTGTTAATTATACTGATGTTGTTAAATGGACATTGACAGTGACCAATTATGGTCCTGATGGCGCAACTGGTGTTAAAATTTATGATATTCTGCCTAATGGATTTACTTATTTGAATTCAACCAGACCTTACTTAAATGGTGTTATTGTTATTGGAAATGTTGCAAAAGGTTTTAGTGTCAGTGTTGATATCTTTACAAGAGCTGACATCACAGGCACATTTGTTAATGTTGCAAGTGTAAATGGCAGTGAATTTGACTACAATTTAGCCAATAACAAAGCAAATGCATCAGTATTTGTAAAACCTGCAAGTGATTTGATTGTAAATAAAATTGTGGATAACTCCAAACCTAATTTCAATGATACAGTTACATGGACAATTAAAGTAACAAATAATGGTCCTGATGTTGCAACTGCGGTTGTTGTTTATGATATGCTTCCTGATTCATTAATCTGGATTAGTGATAATGGTCTTGGTAAATATAATCATGATACTGGTGTTTGGAATATCGGAAACATTGAAGTCGGAAAAACAAAAACATTAACAATTACTACAAGAGTTAATGGAACCGGCGAGTTTACAAACAATGTTACTGTCTCAGGTAAGGAATTTGATTACAATAAATCAAATAACAAGGATAATGAAACTATAAAAGTTGCAAATGCATCTGATTTATCTGTAATTAAGCTAGCTAATATATCAACTGTTAATTACCTCCAATTAGTCAAATGGACAGTAATTGCAAAAAATAATGGTCCGAACAAGGCAACTGGAGTTTATGTTGATGAAATATTGCCTGAAGGTCTAAAAGTATTGAATTACACAGCCAGCAAAGGATTTTATGACAATAACATATGGAACATATGCTGTCTTGAAAAAGGTGAAACAGAAAGTCTGGAGCTGATATGTCAAGTTACAAAAACAGGAACATTAACAAACATCGTTAGAATTAATGGCAGTGAATATGATCCGGACAAATCCAACAATGAAGCTAACAAAACAATTTTAGTGCCGATATCATCTGATTTGGCAGTTACTAAAAATGTGGATAATTCATATCCTGACTTCGGAGATATTGTTCAATGGAACATTACAGTCACTAACAACGGTCCTGATGATGCATATGATGTTTTTGTATTTGATTTGATGCCGGAAGGTTTGGAATTAATCGGATACACAGCCAGTGCTGGAAATTATTATGACAATACCTGGATTATAAACAACTTAAAAACAGGTGCAAGTGAAACACTGATTCTTAGATGTTTGGTAAAGACATTGGATGATGTTGAAAACATTGTAGAAGTTGTTCCGTCTGAATATGACTGGAATGAGTCCAACAATAATGACAGCGAAAAAATTTCCGTCAATCCTATTGCCGATTTGGAAGTAATAAAACTTGTAAACAATACTTCTCCAAATTACTTGGATTTAGTAAAATGGACATTAGTTGTTACTAATTACGGTCCTAATGATGCAACAGGCGTATTTATCAGAGATGATATTCCAAATGGTCTTAAAATCATGAATGTCTTTGGTGACGGTGATTATGAAGATTCAGTATGGGATGTTGGAAGTTTGGCAGTTGGAGAATATAAACAATTGGAAATTGTTTGTAAGGTTTTAACTACAGGTGAATTTACAAATATTGCTTTTATCTGGGCCGACCAGGACGATCCTGAACCGGAAAATAACCATGACCAAAAGGATATTTATGTAAAGCCTGCCAGTGATATTTCAATTACTAAAACCGTATCCAAATATCAATATTCTGTTGGAGATTTGGTGAAATATTCCATTAAAGTGACAAATAACGGTCCTGATGTGGCGGAAAATGTAGAAGTACGTGAAATCATGGATGAAAATTTACATTTAAAATCATTCCATGCGTCTGCTGGTGATTTTGATAAGGTAAATGATGTCTGGTCAATTAATCTTCTTGAAGTGGGCGAATCTGCATATTTAAAAATCAATGCAGAAGCTCAAGGTGCAGGTTCTGCAAAAAACAAGGTTGTTGCAACCAGTGACAATTATGACCCTGATATGAGCAACAATAACGATACTGTAACCATTAATGTATCCAAAAAAGACAAACCTGATAATCCTGTTAAAAAAGAATACGATAAACATCCTGGTGAACAATCAAGGAGATATTCAGCTTCAATTCTTGAAAAATATGTCACCGGTAATCCGTTTATGGTTATTGTACTTCTATTTGTGTTTACCATGGGAGCAATATATGGTAAGAATATATTGAAGAAAAGATGATTTTAAAGTGGCCTTCGGGCTACTTTTTTATTTTTTTTAAAACGATTTTTCGAAATTTTGTAACTATATAAATTATTAATTTCACGACCGATAATTTTAATACTTGATGTTAAAAATGGTCGAATAATGCTTCATTTTTGCAATTTAAACAAAACCTTTAAATAAAAGTTTAAACAAAGTTACAATTAGATATTGATGAAATAAGAATTTTTTAGAAATTTTATCTGATGAATCAATATTTTTAATTAATTAAACGAGGTGTAAAAATGGCTGAAGAAGAAATGATTGAAGAAACTTCTGAAGAGTACATTGATGAAGAAGAAGAAAAATTACCTTTTGCTAAAGCTGAGGTAGTACGTTTAATGAAAGAAAATCTTGATGATGACAAAATGATTAGGGAAAGGGTAAAAGTAGAAATGAACAAATTTTTAGGAGAAGTCTTAAAAAATGTTTGTAAACAATTAAATGATTACCCATACACTACCATTGAGTATGAAATGTTAAAAGAATCAACTTACCCATACACTAACATTGAAAGGATTAACCAAGAAAAAGAAAGAATTTTATTACATTTAGAAGCTATTAAAGCAGATTGTAATGCATTAGCTATGGATGTACAAAAAACCTTAAAATTAAAAGATGTTGTTGAAGAAGACTCATTTGCAAGTTTCACAACATCCGACGATGAAGAAGGGGAAGAAGAATAATCTTCCTTTTTTATTTTACTTTTTTTTAAATATTTACCCGTATATTGAATCGTTTTTTTAGTTTAGTTATCTTCAATATGACTAAAACCGGTTTTCAATTCTTTTAATTCCTCTTCAGGAATCTCTAAAACTTTAGCTTTATCACTGACTATATTGCTTTGTCCGAATGGATCCTGGATAATTAATGTTGCAGTTTCGTCCCCATTTTTAAGCTCTTCAATCTTAGCAAGAATATTTTTTCCGTTAATTTGGGATTCGTCATCATCAAATAAGTTCAATGCTTTTTTAACTGCATCTTCAAAACGATTAAGAATTCCTTCAACATTGGTGACGTATCCTTCGGATTTTGGACCCGGTTCCACTTTAACACCAATTTCAGGAATTGAAACTGTTGCAGACTGTGATCTGACAACTCGGACGGTCAATGTGTTTTTATTGATTTTTAAAACATATTTTGCAGGTTCTCTTTGTTCAAGAGCAATAATGTCACTATGTTTGAATCCGCATTCGGGACATTGGATGGATGTTTCAAGAACTTTTCCAAAGTGAGGAATTTCAAGTTCTTTCATAATTGATTTGGCTTTTCCTTCAACGCCGCATGCAGGACATTTAATAATCATTTCAGTTAATTCTTCTTCATTCATTTAAAACATATCCCTTTTTATTCAATTCATTTATAATGTTTTCAAGTTTTTCAGGATTTGGTGCACAGATAGTGGTTTTTCTGTAATCTGACAGTTTGTATAATCCTTTCAGGTCTTCCTTTTTACTTGCATCTTCATTAAGTTTTTTGATAAATTTATCGGCTGATTCGCTGTCTGAAATATTGATGTTCCGGCTTAGAGGTTCATTAAATCCTTTTATATTGTATGTGACGCTCTGAAGACTTCCGTTGTTTTGATTTATGATAATGTCAATAAGGTCTTCTAAATCGTCCACACTATTGACTAAATTTATTGTTGCACAGGATTTGTTGATAATTGCTAAAATCTTGTCAAGTGTTTTATCAATGGATTCTGTATTAATAATATTCACATCATTTGCTTTGGCTGTTTTAAGTAAATGGTCGTGGATAATTCTATTTTCCCTAAAGTAATCCAGCTGTTTTCCTCCTCTTTGGATTTGAATAGCTCTTTTAACGAATCTTTCCTTGTGTGATTCTTCATCTGAGCTTAACACAAAAAAGTAAATATTTGCATATTCTCGGAACTGTTCGATATTGATTAATCCCGGAACTAAATGAACTCCCTCTATGATGATGTCATCAAAATCGGTTATTGCTCTTTGAATAATTTTTTCAAGACCTGGAATGACATAAGATGCATGTTCATCAAATCCTGCTGATACCAATTCTTCATAACTTTCGAAACGATTCTTGTTTCTCAAATGTTTATACGCGTCATAAGATGAGCTATGAAGTGCAGGAGCATATTCCTTTCCAAAAATTCCACGTACAACGGCCCTGATAAAGTCACTTTCAATTAAATGTTTGATATTTAATGTTTTAGCCAATTCAGATGCAATTGTGGATTTTCCAATTCCTGATGCACTTCCAATAAGTATGACATAAGGTTTTCTAATACTTTTAGATTTATCATTAGTTTTGTTTTCAGTACTCATTAAAATTATATTTTTAATATTATTACTAAAATATATATGCTTTCTTAAAAGGGCACTTATCAAAATTCTGTATAAATATTCATTTCTTTAAGAAGGCAGGTCACATATCATATATATTCAATATTATTGTTTAAGTATTGTTAGTGATAAAAATGGAGAATCTTATCTTTATTTTTGTCTTTTAATCAAATTTTATTTTAGATATTTTTTTTGTTTTTTAAAATTTTTTTCCTATAAAAACATTATACTTTATTAATGTGAAAATTCATAAATTATTATAGTATCATTTTTTGAAAATTTTTTTTTAAAAAATTAATATTATAAATTTACATGATTAGTTATAAGTTATAAATTATAGGTAGGGGTGAAGTTTTTGTATTCAGTAAAATCAGTTAAAGATATTCAAGAGTTAAATCCGTTTATAGTAGTTGGATGTGGAGGAGGAGGTGAAAAATTCTCCAATCTTGAAGGAATCGAAACTGTAGGTTTCATTGATGATGCTGTAAGAAAACAGGGTAAAGAATTCTGTGGCCATATAGTTTGTGACAGTTTGGAAAATTGTCTAAAAGATGCTCCTGATGCAAAATCTCTTGTTATAATGTTGCCTATTGGTGCTGAAGGCAGTGCATTAAAATATGCAGTTCAGGCGATTGATGCAGGTTTAAATGTTATCACATCATTCAGATCTTTATCTATTTCAGAAAACTTATCTTTGAAGAAATTTGCTGATTCAAAAAATGTTGTTATTAAGGAAATTGGTCCTAGATTGGACGTTGTTGAAAAAATTGCAGGTGTGGCTCCTGAAAAATCATGTGAAGTTTTACCTAAAATATCTTATACTCCTAAAGCTCCTGTAATTTTTGTAGGAGGTACTTCTCAGGAATGTGGTAAAAGAACCACTACTAAAATGCTGGGTTTAGCCAGTATGGAAAGAGGTTTAACTCCCGCTATAATTTCTACTGACGAAATGGGTTTGGAAGAACCTACTGATTTTAATTTTAGAGCAGGTAGTTTATCTGCTATGGATGTTCCTGCAGCAGTTTTATCTGCAATTAAATATGTTGAAGAAACTAAACATCCGGATATCATTTTCATTGAAGGTCAATCCAGTTTAACTGAAGATGGAAATCCTCATCCAAGAGGTCTTTCAGCTGCAATTTTAATTGGTGCAGCTCCTGATGCAGTTATTGTTGGACACAGACCAAACCATCCATACAGGGAACCTCGCGGTATCGAAGAGGAAATAAGGGCCATTGAAGCCGTTGAGCCTACAAAAGTTGTTGGTTTATCTCTTAACTTTAAAAATGCTGGCTCAGATTTAAATCCTGAATACTTCGAATCCAAATTCAATTTGCCTGTTGAAGATGTTTACAATAACGGTGCTTCTAAATTATTAGATGCTATTTTTGAATATTTAGAGGAGTAATTAATATGAGTTTCATGGATAATTTGAAAAGAAGTTTAGGTTATGAAGAAGAGGAAACAAATCATCAGGATGATAAAAGAGAAGAAAGTGCACTTTCAAATTTATCTGAAATGTTTAACAATCTTGTAAAACCTAAAGAAGACAGTAATAATACCCATCAACATCCTCATCAACAATATGCGGCTCAACAAAGACAAACTCAAACTCAAACTCAAACTCAAAGTCCTCGTCAGGCACCAACTCCCTCTTATGACGATTATGATGATTATGTTATAACTCCTGAGCAATCATTATATGAGATTGTTTTAATCAGGCCAAAAACTATTGATGATATAAATTATATGATTGACCAGGTGCTTGAAGGAAATAATCCTGTAATTTTGGACTTGTCCTTTTTAGCAAAGGAAAGTGCTGCTAATTTTAAATTAGCTGGAGAAAAAATTAAACAAATGAGATCTCAATATGGGGTTCAGGCATTACTGCTTGCAAGAACCGATGATAAGGATTTAATAATTGTCTCTCCTAAAAAAGTAAGAATTATCAATAAAGGTTAAGTAGATTAATTTCTACTTCCAACTATTTTTAAAAATTTCAGATATCTTATTAAAACATATAAAACGATTATAATGGCTATGGCCATTTCTATTTTTAATATTATACTTAGGAAATTGATTTTGAGATTTGCTAGAATTCCTTTTGTTGCAAGTGCGCTTATTACAAATGGAAATGAAAATGCTGCAAAACTGGGATAAAAATTAAGATTTCTGTATTCGATGAATTTTGCAAGTGCAAATATGTAAAATGCACATGCAATAACATATAATACTAACAGGAATTCATTTGATATTGACGGGGCTGAATTGAGGTATCCTACAATCAATATGCTAATCACTGCGGTAAAAATGCATATTAAAGGCTTATTTCCATCAGGAACTGTTGGTTCCTTTAAATATCTATAGATTACTAACGGTAGGGTAATCAGCATGGCTATAAAACCTATTGTGAAAAAAACAAATCCTACTTCAGTCACATCATGAATGTTTGAAGTTATTGCACCCATGGTGATTCCGACAAAAACTATCCAGTAGCTAGGATAGACATTTGAAATATTGAAATTATGGATAATAAAACGATGGGTAAAGAAAATCATTAGCAGAATGTGCAAAGCTATTCCAATAATCCATAGAGTATATGCGATAGTTGAGTTAAATTGTATGAGATATGTAGATAGAATCATTAAACTCATAGAAAAAGTGCCCGAACTGCTCACTATCACCGGATTTTTAAAGTCTTCTTTAATGCTTTGAGGATAAAAAACTATTTTTAAAATAATTAAAATTAAAAATATCGCACCAACACTTCCAAAAACATATTTTAAATAAGGATGAATATCTTGTGCCAGATTACCAAGTGATAATAGTGCAAGAATTAATCCACAAATTGGAATGGGGATATTTTTAATTAAACTCATGACTATCCTCCGTAACCGTATGTGATTACGTATCCATTTTCATCGCAAATACGGAAATAATTGTCATCGTATTGGATTCTTATTGTTCCATCAGGATTTTTTTGGCGTGATACCTCATGCTGTCTAGGATTCCAGCCATCATTTAGAACTTCGCTTTCATGGTTTGGAGTATATCCTTTGTATTTAGGATTGTTTACTGGGCGGTTTGCATCAACCGGATCTACAGAGCTAACAGATGCACTTGCCTCCTCTTTATATGAGAATTTTTTATTGGATGATGTTGGATTATATTTGTTATCTCCTTTGAAGCTGCAGTTGATAGTGTAGTTCCCCTCATCCAATTTGCTTAGTTTCAATGTTGCTCTGCCGCTTTCATCTGTAGTCAGATTATATTTTTTGGTATTGTTTCCATTAACCAGATTTAAAACAATATCTTTATTTGCAATCGCAGTTTTGTTGGTATTTACTAATCTAACTATGATTTCATCACCTTTTTTCATACTTTCATTACATTTAATGTTCAGTTTACAATCCTCTTTGAATAGATTTCCTGAAAACATTACTGCCATTCCTATTGCAAGTATGGCTATAATTACAATAAGTAATATGATTATTATCTTATTATTGTCCATATTATCTGCCTATTTAAATTTTAAAGAATTTTTGAGCATTTTTATGTGATACTTTTTCAATGTCTTCACTGGCATAACCTAATTTTGTTAGTTGTCTGATGGTTTTTGGAACAGACAGGGGATCTGAAGGTTTGTTGCTGATATCACTATTCAATAAAAATTTATCAAATCCGTATTCGTCTAAAATAGCAATTGCCTCTTTTGTGTCCATCTTTTGAGGTTGTACTGTTAAACCTAACATGCAATCGGTGTTTATTGCATCATCCACGACGTTGGGATTAATGTGGTCAACAACCGCATTTTTTTCATCCATGTGGTTTGGTATAATTTCCAGAATTTTATTCAAAACATCCTTTTTATTTTTTCTGGGGGTGTGGATAATGACTTTGGAATTTGTTTCATCGGCAATGTCAAGCTGTTTTTTAAAAGTTGCTATTTCACACTCTGTTAAATCTTCAAGACCAATTTCCCCGATAGCAACTATCTGGTCGTTTTCAATCCATTCATATAAATTTTCGTAGATTATTTCAGGATTTTCTATTGAATTTGTCGGATGTATTCCCAATGATACCTTTAAGTCAAGACCATATTCTCCGGCCCTTTTTGTGTCATATTCTAGAATTCTGTTTAGATGATTTAGGAGTATTGTTTCATTATCAATTTTATATGGATAATAACTGCAGGTTATTGCCTGATCAATTCCTGATAAATACATCTTTTCAAAATCTTCGCTGCTTCTGGAGTCTGCATGCATATGGGTGTCAATCATTGTATCACTTTTGTAATTTTTCTATGATTCTATTTTTGTCGGATTCGAGTTAAAAAAATATCTGAAAACTTCATCTTTTTTAAGTGTTTTGCATGTGCTATTTGATGATTTTGCTCACTTGGGGAGGTTTTATATTTTTTAGTAATAAAAATAATTGTATAAGTAATACTACATAGGTGGTAAAATGATAGATAATATAGAATGTATAGAACATCTCGATACAATATTTGAAGACGTAAAATTCACGGCAAACTCATTTGTAAGGTTAAAAGTATTGGCAACTTTGTATGAACGTCCTAGAAACATGAAAGAAATGACTGATGTGACAGGATTGAGTTATAGTTCTGTTTCAAGCACTATGCATGATTTAGAAATCAAAGGATGGGTTTACAGAGAACATAATAAATATTTCTTAACAAACTCTGCTGGAGTACGCATAGGAAATGTTTTGGAAATGGACAAGACTCTGTTATTATTAAATGAATTCTTTAATATTTTGCAGGGCCATATTGTTGATATGGTTCCTTATGAATCAATATTGGAATTCCATGTACTTCAAACAGCCACGTTAATGGAATCTAGTGGTGTTGATGCATACAGAACATTCCATTTTATTGAAAATTGTTTATATGATGCGGAATTTGTAAAATGTGTAATTCCTATTTTTTATGAACCTTATTTCGATATATTAAGTAATATTATTTCTGTCGGAAATGATGTTGAAATATATGTTCCTGAAAAACTTTTAAACAGTTTTGAGAGAAAATCAGGCATTGAATGTCTAAAGCCATTTGATGAATCGACTTCATTCTTATTGATTATTACAGATAAGGTAATGATTTTGGGATTTTTCATGGATAATGGTTATTTTGATCAGACAAGAATTTTAACCTCGAATAATGAGGATTCTCTTATTTGGGCTAACAATCTCTTTAAAAGTTTAAATATAAATGAGTTTTGAACTCATTTATAATATTTTTCAAGATATTCTTCTAACTCGCTGATTGCTATTCTTTCTTGAGCTTCACTGTCTCTGTCTCTTACAGTTACCTGATTGTCTTCAAGAGAGTCAAAATCAACTGTTACAGCAAGAGGAATACCAATTTCATCTGCTCTTGCATATCTTTTACCGATGGTTCCGCTTGCATCATATTCAACGGTAAATCCTGCCATTCTTAAGTTTTCAGTTAATTCCTGAGCAATTTCACGAGGTCCTTCTTTGTTTACAAGTGGGAAAATTCCAACCTGTACGGGAGCTACTGATTTATTAAATTTGAAGTAATCTTTACCTTCAGTTTCAGTAAATGAATGTAATAATACTGAATATGTAATACGGTCAATACCGAATGAAGGTTCAATAACGTGAGGTGTAATTTTCTCACCGGTTATTTCTTCTTCAACATCTTCAAAGATAAGCAAGTCTTCAGTTACTTCATACTCTTTATCTAATGTTACTGTAAATTTGCCTTCTTTTTCAATAGCTTCTTTGATTTCATTAACATCAGCTTCTTCAATAGCCTGTTTTACTTTAGGAGAGTCTCCTTTAAATATTGGTCCAAATTTGGATAAATTAGGTTTAACGACAGTCTTTTGGACTTTTTTAGGTTCGTCATATTCTACAAAAACGTTTAATTCATCATTACTGAATTTTGAATGTGATGATAAATCATAATCTCCCCTATCGGCTATTCCGATAATTTCAACCCAACCGTATTTGTCGGTATTGACTTCAACATCCCAGCAGTCAAGGGCATAGTGAGCCATTTCTCCTGCTAAATGCTGTCTGAATCTTAAAACATCTTCAGGAATTCCAATTTCAGTTAAGAATTTGCGAGCCAAATATAACTGGTAGATTAACATCTCATTGGCTACAATTCCTTTGTCAAGTGCTTCACGTGCAGTAATTTCTAAAGGCTCTAAATTATTTTCCTGTACTTCCTGTGAATTTAAGCGCAATACCACATCTTCGATTTGTGAAAATTTAGGATGAGTCTTATCTTTAGGATTTAAAAAGATTTCTGCTTCAGCTTGTGTGAATTCTCTAAGCCTTATAACTCCTTGTCTAGGAGATATTTCATTTCTGTATGCTTTTCCAAGTTGTACTGCACCAAATGGCAATTTTCCTCTGAAAAATCTTTCCAATCTTTTAAATAAAATGAAGATTCCTTGTGCGGTTTCAGGTCTCATATACCCTACTTTATCTCCTTTAGCTCCAATTTCTGTTTTAAACATGAGGTTATAATTCCAGATTTTGGATAATTCTCCTTCACATTCAGGACATCTTATGTTATTGTCAATAACTATTTGGTCAAGCTCTTCGTTTTCAAGGCTTTCCACATCTTCACCAATAACTTCTTCAATGATGTGGTCTGCTCTGAAAACTTCTCCACAGTTTTCACATTTACACATTGGGTCTGTAAAGTTATCGACATGTCCTGATGCTTTTAGAACTTCTTTAGGCATTACAGTAGGACCTTCAATTTCGTAGAATCCTTCACCTGAAACGTATTGTTTTCTCCATTTTTGCATAATGTTATTTTTTAAGCTTGCTCCGAGAGGTCCGTAATCTGTAAAACCGGATACTCCTGAGTAAATCTCAAATGATGGCCATAAAAATCCTCTTTTTGCACTAATATTTGACATTTTATCATGATTCATAAATATTATCTCCATTTATTTTTTTAATTCGTAATCTAATTTAACTCTACTACTTTCGGGGCGAGTTTGACCCATATACTTACTATTTCTGTCAGGGTGTCCATATGGAATCTCAGCAGGACTTGTCATTGTTTCAAAAACAATTTGACAAACTCTCTGACCAGGATATAATGCTACAGGCATTGCACCGATATTTGATATTTCCAAAGTTATTTTTCCTTCAAAACCAGGGTCAATAAAACCTGCTGTAACATGCATTGTCACACCTAATCTCCCCATACTTGAACGACCTTCCACTCTTGCAACCAAATCTTCAGGTATTTTAACATACTCCAATGTGGTGGCTAAGGCAAATTCATTCGGATGAATTATAAATGCATCACCTTCTTTAACAGTTGTTGATTCCATATAAGATGCAACATCTTCTTCATCTTTAGGATCAATATACGGTTTTCTAATAACTTTAAATACCTTAAATTCATCCCCTAATCGCATATCAACAGAAGATGGTTGTATTTGTTTTTCATCTTGAAGAGGTTCAATACCAATTTTACCTTCTTTCAAATATTCTTTTATATCTTTATCACTTAAAATTGCCATTTTTTCACACAAGTAAGTTTATAATTCTTTAATTTCAATTAAATCATCCATTCTGTTAACAACATTTTGAATGGTTTCGTCATTGTATTCGATTGTGATTGCATCAAATTTACACGCATTGACACATAATCCGCAACCTTTACAAGTATCATAATCAATATTAATTTTACCATCTTTTAGACTGATGGCCTGAAACATACAAATTTCATTTAAACATTTTTTGCACATTTTACAGTTTTCTTCATGAAGTTTAACATTAACTCCGTCAAGTTTTTCCAGTTTGTCGCTGATATCTTCATCCAAATTCGGATAAACTTTCCACAAACAGCAACATGGACAGCAATGACATATAGTTAAAAGTCCTTTTCCAGGTCTTACATTCATCCAAACAGTATCAATTTTATTTCTACCAATAATGTGGCTTAATCCTGCTGCATCAGCTCTGTCAACCTGAGCCAGTGCTTCTTCCACTGTTGCTTCATGACCTATATTTCTTGGAATTTTCTTTGTTGTAGGTCCAAGAAAAATGCATCCAATATCCTTAGGATAATCCTGACAATTATTTGATGACCTACATAAGCAGCTGTTCATAATTACGATGTCATCACATCTTTTGATAACATCTTTAATTACTTGGGTTGGCAGAAATTCGGATCCTTCTGATTCGATTTTTTTATTGATATGTATTGTATTTGGGATGACTACAATTTCATCTTCCTCAAATAACATTTTATCAATGATTTTCTTGTATGTTTTTGATTTTTTAGTAATTTCAGCTATCCAAAATCTCCAATTGAAGATGTATTTTAGCGTGAATATACTAATGTCTGCAAATCTAGGTCGTCTCATTGTTCACCAAGTTTATTTTTTAATCTTCTTAAAATTCCTTTAAATGTATGTGCTTCTCTACCGGTTATAAATGCTCTTGAAATAATATTATTGAAAGTTTTAAGACCATTTCTTTTTTTATGGTCTGGAATATCTAAGCTGTCAATTAGTTCTGCCATGTCCTTAACCAGATATTCTTTTTCCAGTGCTGTACTTCCATCCAGACCTTCAACGCCGAAATCATGCTTATTTTTGAATAATTCATAAAAAATTATTGCAGCGGCATGTGAAATATTCATTATGGGGTAAGTTGGGTCTGTAGGGATGGACACGCAAATATCGCAGTCTTCAATTTCCTTATTTGAAAGTCCGTCTCCTTCCCTTCCAAATAAAATTGCTATTTTATTTGAAACGTTCATGGCCTTACCGAGTTCATCCGGCCTTAAGGGGATTCTTGATAAATTATAACTTCCTCCGGCAATTCCTGTTGAAGCCACTTTAAAATCAATTCTCTGGGACTGGTAGAATTCATCTAAAGTTTTGTAAATTTTTGCATTTTCAACAATGTATTTTCCATGTGTAGCCTGATAATATGCATCATTTGTTAATTTTGGAGGATTTATCAGTACTAAATTTTTCAATCCAAAGTTCGCCATTGTTCTTGCAAGAAAACCTACATTTCCAGGAGTTTCACATTCAACAAATACTATGTAAATGTTATCTTTAAACATTCTGGTTTCTTTTTCTTCCTGTTCTTTTGTAAGTTTTTCTCTAACGGTTCCTCTGGACTGTACCTTTGGCTTTGATTTTTTTGTTGAAGTTGATTTTTTTTCAGAAGTACTTTCCTCTTTTTTTTCACTGGAACTTATAGGTTGTGTTTCAACAACTTTCTGTTCGTCAACAGCAGCATCTCCTATTTCAATCAACTCCTTTCCAATTTATTCGTAAGCTTTATCCAATAATTCCAATAAATGCATGCATTTAATATCTTCACATCCAATTGAATCCAGTCCATCCTGGATATTCAATTGACAGAATGGACAGATTGTAATAACTGCATCAGCTTCTGTATCCTTAATCATCTCTGCTTTAGATTGTGATAATTCAAGTGCAATTTCAGGTTTTCCGGATTTTATACCTCCTCCTGCACCGCAGCACTGGCATGGATATAGCATTTCCTCAAATTCAACGCCAGGTATTTTTTCAATGATTTCACGAGGTGCATCTTTGATGCCCTGTCCTCTGCCTAAATGGCAAGGGTCGTGATATGTAACTTTCATGTCAACTTCTTTTAATTTGTCTGTGTCGAGTTTATCAACTAAAAACTCGCTTATATCCATTACATGCAATTTTGAACCAAATTCGGGATGGTTATTTTTCAGTGTGGCACCGCAGCCGGAACAGACGGTAATAACAGTATCATAATCTTTAAAGACTTCTTTATTTTTGTCTACAAGCTCCTGAACAATATCGGTTTGGCCGGTTCTCAACAATGGTGAACCGCAACAGACTTGTCCTTGCGGAACGTCAATGTCAATTCCATTTTCTTTTAGGATTTTAACGAGTTTATGTCCGATTTCAGGGAATTTATAGTCAATCATACATCCTGTAAAGAAAGCTACTTTTGAACCGGTATAATTTTCAGCTTCTTCAATAAATGGAGTTTTATCGGTTTTAATTGATCTTCCGTTTTCTAAAATATTTTCCTTAAA
Source organism: uncultured Methanobrevibacter sp. (assembly GCF_902764455.1). Classification (NCBI taxonomy): domain Archaea; kingdom Methanobacteriati; phylum Methanobacteriota; class Methanobacteria; order Methanobacteriales; family Methanobacteriaceae; genus Methanobrevibacter; species uncultured Methanobrevibacter sp. The sequence continues at coordinate 56,081 of NZ_CACWVY010000013.1, read as the reverse complement.
TGCAACATGTTGTGGAAGAGGTCCTGAACCATTTGCAACAGCAATAGCTCTCATTTTTTCTATTGCATCTCCAAATGTATTGATGTTTTTAGGACATACTGCCAAACATTTGCCGCAGCTTGTACATTTATATAATCCTTCATCCAAAGCTTCTTTAATTCTGTCAAAGCTGTCTCTAGGATCACTTTCAAATTTGCGCATATACCTCATTAAGTAAGGTCCGCCAAACTCTTCTGTTGCAATATTTACAACAGGACAGGTTGAATAGCAGGAATAACACTCGATACAGCTTCTTACTTTCTTGGTGTCTTTGGTATCTTCTTTTGTAATGCTTGTGTCAAGTTCATCTCTGCATGTGTGGTCACATTGAAGGGATAATTCCAGGTCTTTCACTTTAGCTTCAATACTTGATTTGTCAACTATCAAATCTTTAATGACTGGGAATCTGAGAGGTTCAATAATGGCACCGTCTTTAATTTCTTTTTGACATGCCAGAGCTCCATTTCCCTTAAATAAAATTCCGCAGGATCCGCATTGCCCTGCCCTACAAGAACTTCTGAAACTGATATCTGCATCATATTTGTCATTAATTGCTTGCAATGCATCAAGAACTTTCATGTTGGGTATTTTTTCTATTTCATAACACTCCAAATGTGGTTCTGTATCGGTTTCAGGATTAAACCTTGAAACATATATTTTAATCATCATTTCCCTCCAATATTTTCAAAAGTTTATAAAATATTATAATATAATATTTGTGTCTTAACAAATATATTATACTTACTATTATTATATTGATTTTCAGACAAATGAATCTGGAAATCTATACAATATTCATGGAACTACATCTAATGCAAATTTAAATTTTGTGTAAAAATTGAAGTTGAGTTGAATATCTGAAATAATTTTAGATTTCCTGAGAAAAAATTGATATAAAATAAAAGAAGAATAGTAAATGCTTATGCATTTACTTTTTAACTTTTGCGGTTTTTTTAGCAGTGAAACTGCTATATTTAGCTAGATATGTAACTATTTTACCTACTTTAAGTTTTTTCAATATGTTTTGTTTAATGGTTACCTTTGCTATACCTTTGGAATTGGTTTTTGCTTTGTAGGTTTTGCCGTTAAACTTGAATGTAACAGATTTACTTTTGAGCGGGGAAGAACCTTTTTTAAGTGTAGCCTGCAATGTTAGTTTTTTTGCAGATTTTTTGACAGTTACAGTTTTTAAGGTTATTTTTGTATTTTTATAAACACAATTTTTAGCAGTTCCGCCATAAATGTCTTTACCTTTAGGTGCTTTGTTATCGCTGAAAGTACATTTCACAGCTTTTGCACAGTGAACAGTATCAGAATCAGAAGCTCTGAATCCGTAAATTGCTCCTCCTCTTTCACCTGCAACATTATTTGCAAAAGTTGAGCCTGTAATTGAATTGGTATAGTATGTGAGATTGGAAACCCATTTTCCATTCTCATAATGTCCTGATTGTTCATGGCATTTGAAATAGACTGCTCCTCCATACATGCCTACCTGATTTTTATTAAATTTGGAATTTTTAATAAAGAGGTCTTTACATCCAAATACTCCAGCTCCTTTTTCACCGGCTTTATTGGATGTGAATGTACAGGAGTTAATATCTATATGTGAGAATGCATAAACTGCTCCTCCGCCACGACCGTTAGCGATATTGTTGGTAAATACGCAGTTGGTTATTGTGTCTTTTCCATGTTCAAGAAGTGATTGCATTGCAATAGTTAAAAGAAGGTTTGTATCTTCGGTAATAGGTTTGCCTGCAAAATAATTTCTGTAGAAATCAAAACTCTTTTTAAATGTTAGGGAAAAGACAGCGCCTGCATCTCCGCCTGCGGAATTCTTATCGAATTTGGAATTTTTTAAAGTTAAAGCTCCTAAGGAATTTATAGCTCCTCCGGCAGTACCTGCATTATTGTTTGAAAAAGAACATTTATCAATAGTCAGGTCTGCAAAGTTTAATATTGCGCCGCCGTAAATTATTGCTGCACCGTTTTTAAAGTTGATGTTTTTCAGTGTAACTTTATATTGTTTTAATAGATTTCCGTAGTTAATAATAAAAATTCTGGATTTGCCTGCTCCGTCAATTGTATGGTCATTACCGTTGATGGTTATGTCCTTGTTGATGAAGACTCCTGTAGTGAGGTTTAAATCATTATTGTACTTGTAATCTCGTGTTAGGTTTATTTCACTTCCCTCACCTGCAAGACTAATCTTCAATTGCAATGCAGTAAATGACCCGTCATCTCCATCGCCCACAGGCTGATTTTCATCATTACTTGCTGATTCTAAATCGTCAATGTTATTTTCAGCAATCAAATTGCTTTCTTCATCAGCTACGGCAGTATCATTAATGTCGCTTGCAAAAACGCTTGAAACACTAAACAACATGCAAGTAACTACTAATATAAACAATACTGTTTTTTTCATTTTAATTGCTCCTTTTTTTAAAATAATTACTAGAAGTTAATAAATAACTTCTAGAATAATCCACTTCCTTTTAATTTTTCTTCAAAGTATTTGGATGATTTATCTGCTTTTTCTTTAATGAGGACGGAAACAATAACCGTTATGATTCCTATTGCCAACAGGATAACCAGTGCTGGCCAATAATTGGACCAGACAACACCAAGCTGTGCTTCCCGTATTAATTTAATCGCATAAGTCATTGGCATAAACGGATATAATGTTTGGAAGACTTTATGCATAATTTCGATTGGATAAATTCCGCCTGTTGCGGATATTTGAAGAACTAAAAGAACTACTGCAGCACCTTTTCCAATTGTTCCGATTGCAGATATCATTGAATATATTAAAATCATGAATACTGACGATACCAGCAGCGCTGAAAATATGAACAGCGGATAATTGTCGATATGCACTCCTAAAAGGTGGGCTCCAATTATTGTTACACAGCCCTGCAGTATACTCATTACCACATAGAATAATAATTTGCCTGCATACATTTCAAATGGAGAATATTTTGTTCCGACACTTGATTTAGGCTCTATCATTACACAGGTAATCAAAGCACCGACCCACATGGACAGTACTAAATAAAATGGAGATACATTAGATCCATAATCCGGAACTGAAAAGACTTCATTTCTGTCTAATTTAATTGGTGAGAAGAAATAATCTCCAAGAATACTTTCGTTAATACCCGTAATAGCTGCAAGCTGATCGGCACTTGCTCCAAGTGAACCGGCAGCAGTGAACAATGCTTGTGCTGCGGAGGTTCCAAGTAGCTCTGCACCTGCTGCAAGACTTAATGATCCTTCAGCTAATTGAACTGAACCGTCTGCCAGCTGACTTGCTCCTCCGGCAACTTCACTTGAACCTTCAGCCAATTTCACAGAACCGCCTGCCAAATCGCTTGCTCCCTGAGCAACTTGACTTGACCCGTCGGCTACCTTTCCACTGCCTTTTGCAAGTTCCGAACTGCTTTCCACATACTGTTTAACAGGTCCGTCTGGAATTAATGACGGATCTACTGCAGAGTCCAGTTCTTCAGAACCTTTTTGAACCTGGCTTGCTCCCTGCTGGACAGCACTCGAACCCTGCTGAACCTGGCTTGCTCCCTGTTCGACTGCACTCGAAGCCTGCTGGACCTGACTGGCACCGTCTTTTACTTGACTGGCTCCGCCCTGAACCTGACTGACACCTGATGAGACTTGACCTGCTCCTGCAGAAACCTGTGCAGCGCCTGCCTGGAGCTGACCTCCTCCGTCAGCTAACTGGCTTGCACCTGCTGCAAGTCCTGCCTGCAGTTCACCAAGTTTTCCGTATGCTGCAAGGTTAATAATCTGTATAATTTTTGCATTAAGTGTTGTATAAACTGTATTTGCACCAGTATCAGTTAATTTGGTAGCTACCGGATTTGACTTAACATTTACAACATATTCTAATTTGGCCTGTTTAGGGTCATCTGTTGTAATTGAAAGCACGTTTTCCGTTAGATTTTTGGGTATTACCATACCGGCATAATATTTTCCAGTATAGACTCCGTCCCGCAGTTCATCTTCTGTGACAAATGTCCATTTAAATTTATCATTATTTTTTAAATCTTTAACAAGTTCATTTCCAACATTAATATTGCTACCATTAAATGATGTACCATTATCAAGATTGGCAATTGCAAATTCCACGTTTCCGGTGTTTCCATAAGGATCCCAACATGCCTGAATATTTAAAAGAGCATAAAGAGATGGAAGGATGATAATTGCAATTAACACAAATGTTACAATTGGATTTGAAAATGCTGATTTAAAATCGTTTCTTGTTATTTCAACAATATTTCCTAAATCTTTACTAGCCATAGTCTCACTTTAATATTAAATTTCGAAATTTAAGTGAAGGTATCTAAAGTCACTGCATCTTAGACTCATACCGACGCTGTAACTTTTTTTTACCTTAAGTTGTTACATTCTTAATTTTTATAAAAAATTTTATATAATGGTTTCCATAATATCTTATAAAATCTTGCGATAAGATTAAATAATATTTTATTTATGTCTCATTTGTTCTTAAATTGTATAATACTTATAATTAGAATAAGGTGTGTTTTGTCCTCATTTCATGGTTTTTTTTTTGAAAACTTATGAATATGGAAAAAATTATGCAGATTTTATAATCATTTTTGCATTTTTCATTTATTATATCATTTTTTTACAACAAATATAGTATACTTGGTATTTTTTAGAAGGCTGAATGCTTTCTATTTTCAAACTCTTTTATAATTTTGATTGTTTTAAATTAATTTTTAAAATTTGTTGTAACATATTTTTGTCTAATTTATTTATTTTTTTTTATATTTTTAAACTACGATTTTTCTGAAAATAGGTATATATAAATATATTTTTTGATAGATTTTTTAACATATTTCAATTATTTTAGATAAAGGGTGGTTTTTAACATTTCTTTGAAATATCAAAAAATCACAGTGTTGGAATATGGAGGATTTAATATTATGAAAAAGAAAATACTAATTTTTACGTTAATTTTCTTAGTATTATTCACTATGTCTAGCGTATGTGCTGGAGAGGTTAATGATAGTGGGATATCCAATCAAGGCGTTTCACAAATTGAATTAGCTGTAATTGGAGATAATATTGATGAAAATCAATTATTGGGAGAAAATAATTTAATTAATGAGGAAGATAATGGAACATTTGCTGCATTACAACAAAAGATTGACAATGCGGTAGATAATTCCACAATCATATTTGCAAATAATTATACTTATGATAATGGTTTTACAGCAAACGGAATTCTAATTAACAAAAGTTTAACAATTGATGGAAAAGGTTATACCATTAACGCTAACCACCAATCAAGAATATTTAATATTGTAGCAACTAATGTTACTTTGAAGAATATTAATTTCATTAACGGTAATGCATCTTATGGTGGAGCTATATTCTGGGACAATGCCAATAATGGAAAAATTACAGATTGTCTTTTTGAGAATAACGAAGCTTATGATGGTGGAGCTATATTCTGGGATAGTGGAACCGGAGGAAAGATAATTGGTTCTACATTCAAGGATAATTTGATTGTACTTTTGATAATAATGGTGCAAATAGGTCTGCAGGGGCAATTTATGTAAATAATTGTACTTATGTCTCTATAGATAATTCAAATTTTGAAAATAATAATGTAAATTATTCAGGAGGAGCAATTTATTTCAATGGTAACAATGGATTGATTTCTAACTCTAACTTCACTAATAATAAAGCTCGTTATAATGGTGCTGCATGTGTGAATGGTGAAAATGGAAATGTAATCAATTGTATTTTTACTAATAATGTTGCTACAGAAAGTGCAGGTGCATTAGGTTGGGAGAGAAAAGGTAATGGAAATATTGAAAAGTGTATATTCTCCAATAATTCTGCGCCAAGAGGTGGTGCTATTTATCAGAATAGTGCAACTAATGTTTCTATATTAAATTCAATTTTTGATAGTAATACTGCGTGATTGTACTTTTGATAATAATGGTGCAAATAGGTCTGCAGGGGCAATTTATGTAAATAATTGTACTTATGTCTCTATAGATAATTCAAATTTTGAAAACAATAATGTAAATTACTCTGGTGGGGCAATTTACTTTAAATGTGACTATGGAAGAATTTCTAACTCTAACTTTACTAATAATAAAGCTCGTTATAATGGTGCTGCATGTGTGAATGGTGAAAGTGGAAGTGTTATTAACTGTATTTTTACTAATAATGTTGCAACTGAAAGTGCGGGTGCATTAGGTTGGGAGAGAAAAGGTAATGGAAATATTGAAAAGAGTAATAATTCTGCGCCAAGAGGTGGTGCTATTTATCAGAATAGTGCAACTAATGTTTCTATATTAAATTCAATTTTTGATAGTAATACTGCGAGTGAAGATGGTGGAGCTATATTCTGGGATCATGCAACTGGAGGAAAGATTATTGGTTCTACATTCAATGATAATTATGTTATTGGAAGAGGTGGTGCAATAGAAATTGTCAATGCAAGTAATTGTGAAATTGGTGATTGTACTTTTGATAATAATGGTGCAAATAGCTCTGCAGGGGCAATATATGTAAATAACTGTACTTACATCTCTATAGACAATTCAAAATTTGAAAACAATGTAGATAATGAAGGTAATTACTCTATAGACAACAACTATGGTACAATATACCTTTACAACAATACAATAAACACCAAGTCAAGTGAAATTCGCAATTATGGTGGAAACATTTCATCTCCATGCACTGCAATAGTCATGTCACATGAACCTTTCATTTATGGGATTAAAACCAAGTTAATTTCCTTCATTAAAGATGACAATGAAAATCTAATTGAAGAATGCTATCCTGTATACTTCAATGTAAATGGCAGTTTGGTTGAGGCAAAATATAATTCAGAAATAAGCGGATATGAAGCTGAATATGTGTTCAATACTTTAGGTTTAGTTGAGATATCCACTGTATGTCCAAGCATTAACATAACTGATAATCAAGGCATTAATAGTACTGTTACTAAATCAACAGAATTAACTGCATCTAGTGTTATTACCACATACAATGTAGCTAAAAAACTTGTTGTTACACTTAAAGATTCTGATGAAGTTTTAGCAAACAAAAAAGTGACAGTTAAAGTGGGTAAAATTTCAAAAACATTGAAAACTAATTCCAAAGGACAAATATCAGTAGATGTCTCCAAATTAACTCCAAAAGCTTATACTGCATCAATCAGCTTTGCAGGAGACAATTACTACAGTTCTTCAAGCAAATCTGTCAAAGTGACTGTTAAAAAAGCAACTCCAAAATTAACTGCGAAAGCGAAATCATTTAAGAAATCAATTAAAACCAAAAAATACAGTATAACTTTTAAAACCAACAAAAACAAAGCAATGAAAAAAGCAAAAGTTACCTTAAAAGTTAAAGGTAAAACATATACTACCATAACAAACAGTAAAGGCAAAGCAACATTTAAAATTACCAAATTAACTAAAAAAGGAACTTACAAAGCAGTTATCAAATATAAAGGAAACAGTTACTACAACAAAGTAACTAAAAAAGTAAATATTAAACTTAAGTAGATGGAATCCCATCTGCTTTAATTCTTTTTTTTTACATTAACATCAAAGTTTTGATGTTAAAGTTTACATATAATTCTTTGGCTATTAATTAACAGTTTTTTGGACTATATTTTATGGGCTATTTTATATAGTCAATGGTGTTAGAAAATGTAAGTGTGATATATTTTTCATACTGTATTATTTATACTATGAAGTAGAATATTATATATGTATAAATGATTATTTTGAGGAAATATAATGAATTTAAAAGAATTAGTCACAGGAGTCTCTGGTGATAAACAATTTTTATTAGGTAATGAAGCTGCTGTAAGAGGTGTTATAGAAGCCGGTATTTCTATTGCAGCTACCTATCCTGGAACTCCTTCTTCAGAAATTGGAAATGTATTATCAGTATTGGCTAAGGATGCCAATATTTATTTTGAATTTTCAACCAATGAGAAAGTAGCAATGGAAGTTGCAGCAACTGCAGCTGCTTCTGGTCTTAGGTCATTTACATTTATGAAGCATGTAGGTATGAACGTAGCGGCAGATTCATTCATGACTACAGCATATTCTGGTGTCACTGGAGGAATGGTTATCTTAACTGCTGATGACCCGTCACTCTTTTCATCACAAAATGAACAGGACACCCGTAATTTTGCAAGATTGGCAAATATACCTATTTTAGAACCTTCCAATTGTCAGGAAGTTAAAGACATGGTTAAATATGCATTTGATTTATCCGAACAATTTGGCTTGCCGGTAATTGTCAGAACAACTACTCGTGTATCACACATGAGGGGAGTTGTTGAGTTTGGCGATGTCATGGATAACTCATCAAACAATGACAATCACTGGAAAAGAGGTCACTTCAACAAAGATCCTTCAAAATATGTTCCGGTTCCTGCATTTGCAGGGGATATGCATGTAAGATTATGGGATAAAATCCACAAACTTGAAGATTTAAGCAATAAAAGTGAATTCAACAAAAATATTGACTTTTCAGATGATAAAAAATATGGTTTAATTGCTTCAAGCAGTGCTTATAATTATGCTCATGATGTTGTTAAATTCAATAATTTAAATGTAAATATTTTCAAATTAGGATTTTCATATCCGTTCCCACAGGAAAAAGTAGCCGAATTTTTAAAAGATTTGGATGAAGTAATTATTGTAGAAGAAGTCGATCCGATTATAGAAAGAGACACTTTAGCTACCATTGGTGCTAAAAACCTTGATGTTATTGTTCATGGAAAATTGGATGGAACATTCCCTCTCTATCATGAATTCAATTCAGATATTGTTGCTGAAGGTTTGAATAAAATTTTAAACTTTTCTGAAATCAAAAATATTAATTATTCTTCAAGTTTGGAAAAATTGCGGGAGGATATTCCGCAAAGAGCTCCTGTACTGTGTGCAGGATGTCCTCATAGGGCAATGTATTATGGAATCAACAAAGCAATTGAAGAATTGGGTTTAAAAACTTCAGATGTTATTTTCGCATCAGATATTGGATGTTACACACTGGGAATCAATCCACCATATAATGCAGCGGATTATTTATTGTCAATGGGTTCAAGTGTTGGTGACGGATGTGGATTTTCAGTTTCAACAGATCAAAAGGTTGCAAGCTTTATAGGAGATTCTACATTTTTCCATAGTGGTATTTCACCATTAATCAATGCGGTTCATAACAAACACAATTTTGTTTTAACAGTTCTTGATAACAGAATTACTGCAATGACAGGTGGTCAGCCAAATCCTGGAATTCCTGTTGATGGAATGGGAGATGAAGCTCCTGAAGTATCTATTCGTAAATTGGCTGCTGCATGTGGATGTGATTATGTTCGTGTAATCAATCCATTTAATTTGGAACAAGTAATAAAAACCTATACTGAAGCGTTCAAAAGAGATGACACTGCAGTAATCATTTCTAAAGCTCCTTGTACATTAATCAAAGGTTTAACTAAAAAACCTCCTGTTAATTTTGTTGAAAGAAACTGTAATAACTGTGATAAATGTGTAAGTGAACTTGCATGTCCTGCCATTTCAAAAGTTAATGGAAAAATCGCTGTGGATAAAGCTCAGTGTGACGGATGTAACGTATGTATTCAGGTTTGTAAATATGGTGCTTTAGAGGCAGGTAGGTGAGAAAATGGATAATCATTATAGTATTTATATATGTGGTGTAGGGGGTCAGGGAATTATTAAAACCTCTACAATTATTGGTGAAGCTGCAATGAATCAGGGATTGGATGTAGTAATGAGTGAAATTCATGGAATGTCTCAAAGGGGAGGATCTGTTTCTACAGAACTGAAAATTGGAGGATATAACTCTTCAATTATTCCAAATCAAGGTGCAGACATGTTACTTGCTTTTGAACCTATAGAAGCAGTAAGAGGTCTTGATAAAGTAAATGAAGATACAAAAATTGTTTACAATACTCATCCTATTATTCCGTCTTCAACAGATAAACCTTATCCAAGTGTTGACAGCATAACTAAAACATTAAAGGAGAATTTTAAGCATGTTCTTCCAATTGATGGAACTCAGTTAGCTATTGATGCTGGAAGTGTTTTGTCATTGAATATGGTTCTTTTAGGTGCAGTAACTGCTGATGAAAAATTTCCTCTTACAAAAGATTCAGTAATTGATGCAATGAAAAATAATTTAAAACCTAAATTCCATGAAATGAATTTAAAAGCTATTGAAAGTGGTTATAAATCAATTAAAGGTTAAATTATAAATAGTATTTTCAATATATTTTTAATTAGATAAAAAAGTTGTGGTATTATGGCTTACAAAATTGACAATGCAATTGTAAAAAAGGATATAACAGGTAAATTAACACTAATTGACCCAGACAATGTTTTTGAAGATGAAGATGCATTTATAGCTGTTAAAAGTGATGACTTAATCACTATTCAACTTTTAATTAATGGAATAATGAAAAATGATTTTAAAAGTTGGAGAGAATTGGGAGTAATTCCTGAAAATGAACCACTTAAAAGTCTTTTTGTACGTTTAGGTTATTCAAAAGAAGATATAGCTAACTTATTAAAAGAATTATAGCTATTTCTTTAACTATTTTTTTTCTTTTTGTGAATTGTGAAAAACAGATATATTTTAAAAAAAGTAATTTTTAATAAAAATAATTAATAGAAAAGAGGTTATTCTTTTCTATAATTCTTTAATATCGTTTGCATCTAAAATTTTAATGTTTTTGTTTTCTAAAGCTTCAATAGCTTTGTCCATATTTTCTAATCGCATTACTACAATAGCTTCATCAGTTTTATTGCTTGCAAATGCGTATAAATATTCTAAATTAATGTCTTTTTCATCGAAAACAGCTAAAGTAGAATTTAATCCATTAGGTTCATCTGGAACCGCTAAGATAATTACTTCATTTTCTTTAACAATAAATCCACCTTTTTCAAGTGCTTCAATGGATTTTTCATTGTCAGAAACAATCAATCTTAAAATTCCGTATTTTGTAGTGTCTGCTATTGAAAGTGCACGAATGTTAATGTTTTCTTTAGCTAATGTATCAATAGCTTTTTTAATTCTTCCTTCTTTGTTTTCTACGAAAATTGAGATTTGTTTAACAGTCATTTTATCACCTAATCAAAATTCCTTTCATCTATTACACGAACAGCTTTACCTTCACTTCTTGGAAGTGATTCAGGTTCTACGATAGTAACGTCTACTCTTAAACCGGTTTCTGATCTAATTGATGCTTGGATTTGTTTTTCTACTCTTTCCATTTCTTTCATTTCATCTGAGAATAATTCTTTTGTAGCTTCTACTTTAACTTCAACTTCATCTAAAATGTCAGGTCTGGTTACATGAATCATGTAATTAGGACTGATGCCACTGACTTTAAGTAAAGCTTTTTCAATTTGTGATGGGAATACCATAACACCTTTGATTTTTAACATATCGTCGCTTCTGCCTGTAATTCTGGTCATTCTGACGGTTGTCCTTCCACATTCACATTTATCACCAATAAGTGAAGTTAAATCTTTAGTTCTAAATCTTAAAATAGGCATTCCAGTTTTTGTCAGTGAAGTTAAAACAAGCTCTCCCTTTTCACCGTAATCCAGGGTTTCACCAGTTTCAGAATTAATTATTTCAGGATAAAAGTGGTCATCTTGGATGTGCATTCCGTTTTGATATTTACATTCCTGTGCAACACCCGGTCCCATAACTTCTGTTAAACCGTAGATGTTGTGGGTTTTAATTCCAAGAGATGTTTCAATTCTTTTTCTCATCTCATTGGTCCACATTTCTGCTCCATGAATTCCTGCTTTTAGATTGATGTCATCTAATGAAATTCCTGCTTTTTCTCTTGATTCACCTAGATACATTGCATATGAAGGGGTGCATGTTAAAATGTCACTTTGGAAATCCACAAATGTGTCGAGCTGTCTTTGAGTGTTACCTGCGGAAATTGGTATTGTGATTGCACCCATTTTATTTCCACCGTGGTGAATTCCAAAACCTCCTGTAAATAAACCGTATCCGTATGCGTTTTGAATAATATAGTCTTTTTCAGCACCTGCCATTTTCAAACCACGTGCAATGCATTCTCCCCATATATCCAAATCATTTTGAGTGTATGCAGTAACGGTTGGTTTTCCTGTGGTTCCGGAAGATGCATGTACTTCTACAATTTCTTCACGTGGAACAGCAAGGAGTCCTAATGGATAAGCTTCTCTTAAATCACTTTTTGTAGTGAATGGGATTTTTTCTATGTCTTTTAGTGTTTTGATATCTTCTGGTTTCAATCCGATTTCGTCGAATCGTTTTTTGTAAAACTCAACATTGTCATATGCAAGTTTTACGGTTTTTTTCAGTCTTTCCAGTTGTATTTTTTCTTTTTCTTCTTTATCCATACATTCGGCTTTTTCATTCCAAAACATGTTATCCCTATTTTAAAAATTTTTACACTGTTTAGTTATGGCATTCATTTAATTTAAAACTTTGTTGCATTGTTTATTTTTTTCGATATACTTTTAATATGTCCATGTAAATATTGTTTTAATTTAGTTAAATTACAATTACACTTCAATTTTTACTTTATTTTTTCAATAAAGTATTTATAGTCTTTTAATTAAAGATTTGAGTAGTGATTAACATGAATGTGAATATTGAAAAAGGTAAAAAAGAGTATGATGAAAAAAATTATAAAAGGGCATTGGACTATTTTGATAAGGTATCATGTGATGATGAAAATTATGCTTATCTGGTAATATTCAAAATAAATGCCTTGATGGAACTTGAAGAATATGAAAAATGCTTGAAATTCCTTAATTCATTAATCGGGGATGACCCTTATGAAGAGGTATTCTGGTATGAAAAAATAAGATGCCATATTCTTTTAGACCAGGATGAAAAGGCATTAAATGCACTGCATGAGTTTGAAAGGCTGATTGATGAGGACGATAAGTATTTTGTATTGTCCGTTGCAAAATTCTATGACCTATTGGATGATTCACAAAATGCTTTAAAATACTGCAATAAAGCTATTGGGCTTGATGGAAATTATGAGGAAGCTTTTATGCTAAAATCTCAAATTGCAGGCAGTCTTGATGACAATGATATGGTTGTTGAATGTGCCGAAAAACTCATTCAGCTTGCAGAGGGTAATATGATAAAGCTTATGTTGCCATTTTTACTGCATCTTTTTGTAGGTAATTTCAGGAGAAGTTATGAAATTATCTCTATGATGAATGGTGTGGACGGCGAACATCAGGAGATGTTAAAAGGAGTTATTTATAAACAAATGTGCGAAGATTTAAATGTCAGTATAGGATTTTCATTTCCTGTCAATGCTGATATTGATGAAATCTTGAATTTGCTTTTTAAATATAAGTATGACGGCGTTAAATCCGGCACTTTTAAAGATGCCGATTATATAGTTGTTTAATTTTTTTTGATTCAAAATGATGTTGTACAAAAATGTACCTTAATGTATTATAGTAAGCTTTATATAATTTTCATATCAATAATAACATAGAGGTAATTATTTATGGACGTTATGATTTTAGCAATTGTATTTATAATCTACATTTTTGCACTAGTTTTTGTAGGTTATTATGCATACAAAAAAACTAATTCCTCTGAAGACTTTATGATTGCTGGTAAGGATACACACCCCTTCATTATGGCAATGAGTTATGGGGCTACTTTTATTTCAACGGCAGCTATTGTTGGTTTTGGAGGAGTTGCTAGTGAATATGGTATGAGTGTTTTATGGTTAGCATTTTTAAATATCATTATTGGAGTATTTATCGCATTCGTATTATTAGGTAAAAGAACTCGTAGAATGGGACACGCTTTGGATTCATTGACGTTCCCTGAATTTTTAGGAAAACGTTTTGACTCCAAATTTATTCATTATTTCTCAGGATTAATAATTTTTTGTGCAATGCCCCTTTATGCGGCTGTAGTATTAATTGGAGCTGCAAGATTTTTAGAATCTTCATTGCTGATTGATTTCAGCATTGCACTTTTAATATTATCAATCATTATTACATTCTATGTATTGTTTGGTGGAATTCGTGGTGTAATGTATACAGATGCACTTCAGGGAACTATTATGGTTTTTGCTATGGTATTCCTGCTTGTATTTGTCTATTGGTTGCTTGGCGGTGTAAGCACTGCAAACACAGCATTGACAAATATGGTAAACTTATATCCTGCTGATGCTATTGCAACTGGTGGTACGGGCTGGACGGCATTCCCTCAGTTCGGATCTCCGTTCTGGTGGTCACTTGTTTCATCTACTTTAATTGGTGTAGGTATCGGTGTACTTGCTCAACCTTCATTAATTGTTAGATTCATGACAGTAAAATCCGATAAGGAATTGAACAGGTCTGTTTTGATTGGAGGAATTTTCATCGCAATCATGCCTACAACAGCTTATATTGTCGGATCACTTTCAAATGTATATTTCTATGATAAATTAGGTAAAATTGCAGTTGATGTTGTTGGAGGAAACATTGATAAGGTTATTCCAACATTCATTACAATGGCGCTGCCTGAATGGTTCGTATATATATTCCTGTTGTCTCTGATTGCAGCTGCAATGTCAACAATATCTTCACAACTGCACACTCAGGGAACTGCATTCGGTGTAGACATTTACGGAACCATAAGAAAAAAATCCAAACAAAAACTGGACCAAATCAGCATTTCAAGAATAGGTATTCTAGTTGCTATTTTATTGGCATTGATAATGGCATTTTCACTTCCTGGAAGTGTAGTTGCACTTGGAACAAGTCTGTTCTTTGAAATTTGTGCAGCAGCATTCCTGCCTGTATTTTTAGGTGCTCTTTACTGGAGAGGAATTACAAGACCTGGAGCTATTGCAGGAATTGTATCCGGAACAATTGTAAGTTTATTCTGGATGATATTTGTATTTAAAAAGACTGCTGTGGGATTAGGTATTTGTAAATTCATATTTGGTGTAGAAACCCTATTGCCTGCTGCTCCATGGCCATTTATTGATGTAATGCTGATAGCAGTACCTGTATCTGCGGTACTTACTATTGTTGTAAGTTTACTTACCAAACCTCCTGCTGAAGAGGTTGTTGATAAAGCATTTTCAAAAATAGACCCTAAAGGAAGTGATGCATAATGATGGTTTTTGGTATAGAAGACCCGTGGATTTGGGGAGTTTATGTTGGAATTATCTTATCCACACTTTTATGTGTTGGTTATGGTATTGTAAACTGGAATAAGGGAGATTAATCTCCTACTTTTTTTTATTTTTTAATTATTTAATCAATAACTTTTTTATATTTGGTTTTTAAAATTATTTTCATGAAAAAATTATTTGACAATTTTGGAAGAATTCAAAAAAATGATCCCGAATTTTATGAAATCTTTAAGAACTTTGCTTATGGTGAAGTGTTTGAATATTCAACATTAACAGAAAAAGAATCTATTTTAGTAACCTTGGCCAGTTTGATTGCATGTCAATCTCCTAAAGCATTTAAAAAAATTTTATTGTCTGCTTTGGATTGTGATATAACTCCTGTAGAAGTTAAGGAATTGCTCTATCAGTCAGTTCCATATGTCGGTTTTGGAAGGGCACATAACTTTTTTGGTGTTGTAATTAAAGTTTTTGAGAAAAAAGAAATAGAAATGCCTTTACCTCCAAGGTCAAATACTGATGCTTCAAACAGATATGTTGAAGGCCGCAAACTTCAGGATAAATATTTTGGAAGTGAAATGATTGAAATAATGAACAAAAACACTCCCGTGGACCAGCAACATTTCAATAGATTTCTTGAAGGATTTTGTTTTGGCGATTTTTACACACGTGATGGTTTGGATGACCAACTAAGGGAATTAATTACATTTGTTTTCATTGCAACTTTAGGCGGATGTGAAAATCAGTTAAGAGGCCATACTCAAGGCAATTTGACAGTAGGCAATAACAAAGAAAAGTTAATTTCTGCAATAACTGTTATAATGCCGTATATAGGTTTTCCAAGATCTTTAAATGCTTTGGCAATTGTAAATGAAATATGTGAATAGATTATGGAAGAAAATTAATATTTGAATGTATAACTTTTTTCTATATCTAATTCGTTTCTTATTTCTGCTGTGGCATCATCTATGTAGAATACGCCTAATTCAAGGTTATGTTTAACGAAAAACTCTTTTATTTCAGGTACTTCTTCAAATGCCTTTTCAACAACTTTGTCTTTTTTGACTATTTTTGCAATTCCGTAATATCTTAGGAATGTATCATTCTCTTTATCATATGCAACGATTTCTACTTTAGGATTTTCTTGAATTTGTTTGAATACCTCTTTAAATGTAGCAGCTGTAAAATAAATTTTTCCTTCTTCAAGATAATGAAAACCAAACGGTCTGCATTTTGGCTGATCGCCTTTTGTTGTTGCTAAATAAAAAACTTCGGCCTTTGATAGAAAATCATCAACTATTTTAATGTCTGACATAATATAACATTGTTTTTTTGAATATATAAATTATCTATATTAATTCACTTTATTTTCGATTTTTCAATTTATGATTGTAATTTTATTTATGTTCGATATTTTGCCGTAAATTGTTCATTTTTTAATAATAACATTTTTAAATAATTTTAAATTTATCGATATGTTTTATTGATTTTGTTTTCATAACAAAACTTTTATATATTGTTCACAAATAAATTATAGCATATGTGAATATATATTCACAACGACAATTATTATATATGGAGGATAAAATGAATAAAAAGATATTATTAATTGCAATTTTAGCAATTGTTGCAGTTGTCGGTATTGGATCATGTTCTGCAGGTTTATTTGATTTTTCAGGAAACAATGATTCTAATAATACTAATGCTAATGTAACAGGTGATGTTAATTTAGCGGCTGCGGCTAGTTTAAAAAATGTTTATGATGAAAAATTAATTCCAATGTTTGAAAAAAAATATCCGGGAGCAAAAGTTGTTCCTACATATGCTTCAAGTGGGGATTTACAAACTCAAATTGAAAACGGTTTAAAAGCAGATATATTTATGTCTGCTGCAAACAAACAGATGAACAAATTAGCTAGTGAAGGTTATATTGACAATAGCACTAATAAACAATTCTTAGAAAACAAAGTTGTTTTAATTGTACCTGCTAACTCAAATTCAAATATCTCTTCATTTGATGATTTGAAAAATGTTAGTGGTAACATAGCTATTGGAAATCCGGAATCTGTACCTGCAGGTCAATATGCTAAAGAAGTATTAACCAACTTAGGTGCTTGGGATTCAGTACAGTCTAAATTATCATTAGGTACTGATGTAACTGCAGTATTAAATCAGGTAGCTCAAGGATCTGCTGACTGTGGTATTGTATACTCTACTGATGCTAATTCAACTAAGGATGTAAAAGTTGTTTGTGAAGCTCCTCAAGGATCTTTAAACACTTCTGTTATTTATCCGGTTGCTGAACTTAAAAACACAACTAATAAAGCTGGTGCAGATGCATTCATGGACTTTTTACAAACTAAAGAAGCTAAAGATGTCTTTGTAGAATACGGTTTCACTATTCACGAATAGGTTCAGTATTTATATAGTATGAATAATTAATTATTGTTGAGGGATGTAAAGACATGACAGATTGGTCTCCGATTTTCATTTCAATGAAAACTGCAAGTGTATCAATTTTTATTACCTTTTTTATAGGTTTGATTGTTGCTTGGGGCATTGTTAAGATTAAACAGGACACTATAAAAATTGTACTTGATGGAATTTTCACACTTCCAATTGTATTGCCTCCTACTGTAGTGGGGTTCTTTTTATTGTGGATTTTTGGTGTTAGGGGACCAATCGGTAAATTTTTCATTGATTTTTTCGCTGTGAAAATAGCCTTTTCATGGTCTGCTACTGTTATTGCTGCAGTTGTCATGTCTTTTCCTTTAATGTATAGGTCTGCTCGGGGCGCATTTGAACAGGTTGATTCTAATCTTTTGGATGCCGGCCGTACATTGGGCATGTCTGAGTGGAAAATTTTCTGGAAAGTTTTATTTGCAAATGCGTTGCCTGGAATTATCAGTGGTGGAATTCTCGCTTATGCTCGTGGTTTAGGTGAATTTGGTGCTACAGCTATGATTGCGGGAAATATTGCAAATCAAACCAGAACTCTCCCTATGGCTGTTTACTCAGAAGTAGCTGCGGGAAATATGGGGGATGCTTTTGGCTATGTAATTTTCATTGTCATTATAGCATTTATAGCTATCTTTATTATGGATTTTGTCACTATACGAAAAGAAAAACAATGGAAATAATTTTTCCAATGTCATGGTGTAATTTATGAGTAATAAACTGTTAAAAGTAAATATCCAAAAGGAACTTAGTGAATTTGACTTGGAAGTTGATTTTGAATTGACAAAAGGATGTCTTGGTATTCTTGGTCCTTCTGGCTGCGGAAAAAGTATGACATTGAAATCGGTTGCAGGTATTGTAAATCCCGATAAGGGTCTTGTAAGTCTCAAAACAGATAAGGAAACTATTTATTTTGATTCTAATAAAAAAATTAATTTAAAACCTCAAAAAAGAAATGTAGGTTACTTATTTCAGAATTATGCTTTATTCCCCAATATGACTGTTGAAGAAAATGTTGCTGCAGGTCTTTCTAAAAATCATGATGAAAATATTGTATCTGAAATGATTAAACGTTTTCATTTGGAAGGGCTTGAAAAAAGATACCCTAGACAATTGTCTGGAGGCCAGCAGCAAAGAGTAGCTTTAGCTCGTATATTGGCTTATGGTCCAGATGTCATATTGTTAGATGAACCATTTAGTGCTATGGATTCTTTTTTAAAAGAGCAGTTACGTATTGAACTTGTTAATTTACTAAACGATTTTGACGGATTTTCTATTTTGGTTACTCATGACCGTGATGAGGTGTTCCAGTTTTGCGATGAACTTATTATACTGGATAAAGGAAAGGTTATAGCAAAAGGAAAAACTCATGAATTATTCGAAAATCCGAAAAGGATTCAGGTTGCAAGAATAACTGGTTGTAAAAATATATCTAAAATAGAAATTATTGATGATTATCATGTCAAATCCTTGGATTGGGGAGTAATATTTGAAGTATCTCAAAAAATATCTCCTAACATAACTCATATGGGAATAAGAGCACATGATTTTTCTCCAGCTAATGTTGATGATATTAATGTGTTTGATACTAGAAATTCAACAAAATTTGAAAAGCCTTTTGAATGGGAAATTACTCTGGCAAACGGTTTATGGTGGAAATGCGACAAGCAGATTCATGAACATGAATTTGAGATTCCGGATTATCTGAAAGTGGATCCTAAAAATATAATCTTACTGGAGGATTAACTTAATCATATGATTTAGTAAATTTTTCGATAATTTATTTTAATATTTAGATTAATTTATTTCAATTTATTTGATGCTTTTTTTCATTAACATTAATGATTGTGTTTTTTGACTTGCTTTTTTCAGCATGGTATATATCACAACCAAATTTTGAATTAAAATGGGATTGTTAATGTTAAAACTTGAAGCAGTTTTTCTGGTGGTTGTCAATTATTCCTATAGCTTCAAGATAAGAATAAATGATTGTAGGGCCTACAAATTTCATACCTCTTTTTTTCAAATCTTTTGAAATGCTTTTGGATAACTCGGATTCGGTTAAATATTCTGCTTTTATGATGTTTCCATCAGTAAAACTCCAAATGTATTTATCAAAGCTTCCAAATTCTTTTTGAATTTCAATAAAAACCTGGGCATTATTTATGGCAGATGTAATTTTACCTTTATGGCGGATGATTCCCTGATTTTCCCTCAGTTCGTTGATTTTGGCATCATCATAGCCTGCCACTTTAACAACATCAAAATCATCAAAAGCTTTTTTAAAGTTTTCACGCTTTTTTAAGATTGTTATCCATGATAATCCTGCCTGAAAGGATTCCAGTACAAGAAATTCGAATAATTCTCTGTCATCGTGAGTTGGAACTCCCCATTCCTCATCATGATATTTCATATATATTTCATCATCAGTTGCCCATTCGCATCGTTTTTTCTTCATGGGAATAATTATTGATTACTTTGTTTAAATATATTCTTAAGAAAACTTAAGATTAATACATATGCTAAAAGAGTTTAATATGTATAACGGATAAAATAATGTTAAAGATAGTTAACATAACACATAAAACTGTTTTTTTGTTCTGGGGGTTATGTTAAAGATTATATGCTGAGCAAAAAATTATTTTGAGGGATTGGAAATGAAAAATTTAGGTATGGGAATGATGAGACTTCCTCTTTTGGATGAAAACGACTTTACAAGTGTCGATTATGAGCAGGTAAATAAAATGGTAGACGCATATATGGATGCTGGATTCAATCATTTTGATACTGCATACATTTACCATGAAGGAGTAAGTGAAGATGCATTTAAAAAATGTGTTGTTGAAAGATATCCTCGTGAATCATTTAAAATTGCAACAAAATTACCATTATTTGTAATTACCGAAGAATCACAATTGGAACCGATATTTGCTGATCAACTAAAAAAATGTGGAGTAGACTACTTTGATTATTATATGTTGCATAACGTAAGCGGATTTACAGAAGAGGCATGGAAAAATGTAGATTTATATTCATTTATCCAAAAGAAAAAAGAGGAAGGATTCATTAAACATATTGGAATATCCACTCACGGTAATGCCGAATTTTTGGAAGAAATTTTATTCATGCATCCTGAGCTGGAATTTGTACTGCTTCAAATAAATTATCTTGACTGGGAAGATGAAGGAATTGAATCAAAAAAGTGTTTGGAAGTTGCAAAAAAATATGATAAACAAGTAATGATTATGGAACCTTATAAAGGAGGATTTTTAGCTGATGTGCCAAAAGAAGCTGAAAAACTCATGAAAGATTATAATCCTGATAGGTCGGTTGTTTCATGGGCAATGAGATTTGTAGCTAATCTGGATGCATGTGTTGTTTTGACAGGTGCAAGTAATCTGGAGCAGCTTGAAAACAATATTGAGGAAATTAAAAATGCGGATCCGTTAAATGATGAAGAGCTTAAACTCCTAGAAGAAGTTTCACAAATCATTAACAGCAACATTACCGTTGACTGTACAAAATGCAGATATTGTGTGGATGCATGTCCTGAAGAAATTGACATTGCTAAAATCTTTGATTTATATAATAAGGAAAAAATACTCGATGACAAAACCGGATGGACACAGTATGGAAATGCTTATTTGAATTATTCAAAGCTTCCTGATGTTGGAATTGCTTCAGACTGCAGCGAATGTGAAAGCTGCATTGAGGAATGTCCTCAGCAGATAAATATTCCTGAAGTCTTGAAAGACGTTGCAAAAACATTTGAAACTGAAGGTTATGGATTTACTAATTAATCCATTTCTATTTTTTTTTAATTTTTTAAAGCAACTTTTAATAATAATTAATTATATATTTATAAATAGTTAATTTATTGAAGGTTTTAGATATGATTCCTGGTATGAATAAAAAACAAATGAAACAGATGGAAAGACAAATGAAAAAGATGGGTATGAAAATGGAAGACCTTGAAGGTGTTCGTGAAGTAATTATCCGTTTTGATGACAAAGAATTAATCATTGATGAGCCTAGCGTAAGTTTAATGAATGTAATGGGTCAGGAAACATACCAAGTTGAAGGTAAGGCTCGTGAAGTTGAATTAGAATATGAAGTTGAAATTCCTGATGAAGATGTAGAAATGGTAGCTAACAGTGCAAACGTTTCAGAAGATGAAGCAAGAGCAGCACTTGAAGAATGTAAAGGAGATTTAGCTGAAGCTATCATGAAATTAAATCAATAGATAAAATGACAATTATTGCACATATTTCTGATTTGCATTTAAGCCCATTGACTTTTGATGAGGACTTGTTTATGCAGGCTGTAACTGAAATAAATGAATTGCGGCCAGACATGATTATATTAACTGGTGATATCACTAATGATGGTTATTATAGGGAATTCAAACAGGCAACCCGATATCTGGAAATGTTTGAGGCACCTCTTTTCGCCATTCCCGGAAATCATGATGCACGTAACCTTGGTTATCAGACTTTTGAAGAACTGATAGGTGAAAAAAGTTGGAAATTAACATTTGGCGAAAATTACACAATTATAGGTCTTGACAGCAGTTCTCCAGATGTGGACAATGGGCATATTGGAAGTCCTCAGCACATGTGGCTTGAACATCAATTGGATGAATGTGTAATTAATAATCACTTTTCTATTGTGGCTTTGCATCATCATGTTATTTCTATTCCTCAAACAGGACGTGAACGTAATGTTTTATCTGATGCTGGAGACATTTTAAAGACATTAACAACTCATGAAGTGGATCTTGTCATATCAGGACATAAGCATGTTGCTAATATCTGGAAAATAAACAACACTATTGTTGTTAATGCAGGGTCATTATGTTCTAATAAATTAAGAGGAAAAAATAAAAATTCTTACATTGTTTATGATATTTCAGAGGATGAAATAAAGATTTTCCTAAATTATGTTGGTGGCGAAAAATTATTATATGGAAAATATCCAAGAAATTCATTATAAATATAAGTTTAAATAATACAATCGTACAAATATAGTATACTGAATTAAAAAATGTTAAATGTTAGGTGATATTATGAAAGTTGTAGTTGATGCTTCTAATGTAGCTTTTCATGTTAAAAATCAAAATGGCGAACCACAAATGGCTAATATTCTAGCAGCGGTTAAAGCGCTTGAAGAAGGTGAGCATGAGTTTGTAATTATTGCTGACGCATCACTTCGTCATGATATTGATGATAAGGAAAAATTCTTGAAACTGTTGGAAAGTGATAATGTAGAAGAAGTTCCGGCAGGTAATGATGCTGATCATTTTATTTTGGAAATTGCTACAGCTGAAAAAGCAAAAGTATTATCTAATGATAAATTCAGAGATTATGCTGCTGAATTTAAAAATGTATCCTCAATGAGAATTCCTTTTATCATTGATAATGGAAGACTTACATTTGGAAAACCAAACAAACCTAAAAAAGATAAGAATATTCTTCAACACATATGTGATGAAATTATCAAAGAGTTAAACTTTAAAAGATGGGAAATATATACTGGTAAGGAAGGATTGGAAATTTCCCCATTAAACATTGCAAAACAGGCTATTATTCGTATTGACAATGAAAACAATGCGGAATCAAAGCTTGAAAATATTTTCTCTAAAATACCTATGTTTAATAAAATTGTAGAAATGGTTGATGATGTTGAAGTTGCGGCTCCGTATGTGATTTTTGTATTGGTGCATCCTAAAGATTATAAATTAGCTGTTAAAAATGCAGGAAATATTTCCGTAACTGTGGCTGACAGGTTGGGTCTTGAGAAAAAACCTTTAATTGCTGTGCGTAATGATTTATTCACAAGACCAGGTAATTTTGAATTAAATATTTTGCTTGCCGATGAAGTAACAGAAAACGCTCCATATAATATTTTAATACGTGTAAGCGCACATGATGAGGTGTTCATTAAAAGAAACTCAAGAAATATTGCAAGTACAATTGCCGGCAGGCTCGGATCTTGGAAATTCCCATTTGTATCAGTTAAACCTGACATGCTTTTAGAAAAACCAGGTGACTTTGAAATAGAGCTTGAACAGGGAGATGCATTCGATGACTAGTTTTTTAACTAGGGCCTACATTAAGTTGACCACAAAACTTAATCCAATTGCTGTTGGAACCAAATTTTTTCCAACCAACAATCTGGAAACAGAATATGTAGAGTTATTTAACTATACTCAAACTATTCTTTTCGAGCTTGAAAAAGCTGAAATCACTTCAGATACAATATTGGAAAATCTGGTTCGTGATGTGGGTGAAGAGAATATTCCTAAAGATTATAATTTCTATGAATTGACTCCTGCTGAAAATAGGGTTGAGGAATATGCTCTTGTAAGTAATATTATTATGGGTAGTGACCGTTATCTTTATGTGGAAC
This sequence comes from uncultured Methanobrevibacter sp., assembly GCF_902764455.1. Taxonomy (NCBI): domain Archaea; kingdom Methanobacteriati; phylum Methanobacteriota; class Methanobacteria; order Methanobacteriales; family Methanobacteriaceae; genus Methanobrevibacter; species uncultured Methanobrevibacter sp. The sequence goes on along the minus strand of NZ_CACWVY010000013.1, from coordinate 31,969 downwards.
TGGAACGTCCTTCCAATCTTATTAATATATTTGTTAAAATCATACAAACAGAAAAAGGAGAAATTGTTGAAAAAACAGCTACAGAACTTGTTGCAAAAATGTTAAGCAAAAACGATGCAATTCGTGTAGCTATTGAACTTATAGGTATTGGATTATCAGAAGGTATTCAGGTCATTTCTGCTGTAGGAATGACTGGTGCAGCTTCCATTGAAAGAGCTATTCATTACACTCAAAATGTAGGTAGTTTTCCAGGCATTGCATTTACAAAGCTTGGAGGAGAATATGCTCTGGTCTTCGATGCTCCATTTTTACTTAAGGAATCTCATCCTGTTGATTTGGAAAATTATTTATTCATTGATTTAATCGATTCCACCAAATTCATTGATAAAAACGGTAGGAATCAGCTTGTTGACCTTATGACTGGAATTAAAAACTTCATCGAAACAGAGTGTGAGGGTGAACTTGAAGGTTATAGGGAAGGTGGGGATGATTTCATTGCGAGATTCCCATCAAAAGATTTAGCTATTCGTGCAGGCCTTGATGCTGCTTGGTTTGCCTTGGATAATGGGGCAAAAATAAGAGCAGGTGTGGGCAGAAGCAGACGTGAAGCCGGTGAAAGGGCACAGTTGGTTGACAGTTTACCTTCATCATCTCCTTTGTCATTGGTTGTATTCGAATTAGCTAATGGATTATATGCTTACAATATTCCATCAGAATTTTCAAGAACTCTGATTAACTTAGTTGAAAATGAAAAAGCTAAATTAATCGGTGTTTTTGCATTTGTGTTTATATTTGTATATTTAATGTCTATTTTAGGACTGGGCATGTTCAGTTTTGTTGGAATTTTAATAGCTTTGATATATGCATTTTTTGCATAATGAACTTAAAGAGTACGTAATATGAGGCGAAAAAAAGACGATAAGAGAGTTTTAAGGGCGGGTAATGGCAGAAATAATCAAAAAAAGAGTCGTTTACCTTCTTTTAAAAGAAACAATAATAAAAGGAATATAAGTTATTCTTTTAATAATAATAACAATTATAATCGTCAATATTCTCGAAATAATAATTATAATAATCAGAAAAAGCGTAGCGGAAAATCTGTTTTAATAATGGTTATCATATTGTTGGCATTTATTGTTGGGGCGGGTGCGGGTATTTTCATGAGTTTTGAAGCAGAAAACAATGCAACAAACATTACTAATAATACTACTGATGCTCCACATGTTGAAAATGTTACAGTAGAGATGACATCTAATTTAAATAAATCAAAAGATGTGACCTTTGATGAATCAGATGCTGTTGATTTTAATGAAAATAAGTCAGCTGAAATTTTAGGTGTTGAAGATAATCCTTATTACAACAAAGTTGAACATTTATATTAATTGGTGATTTTTATGGATTATATTAAATATTTGGATGGAGGATTTTCAGTAATTGAAAATCTTAAAGTATCAGGAGCTCGTGAAGGAAAATACGGCGTAACTATTATTTTTTGCCCTAATAGTACTGCTTCAGCGGTTTTTACTAAAAATAAAGTTGTTGCAGCTTCAGTAAAGTACACAAAAAATGTAGTTAAAAATGGTATCGTTTCTGCTGTTTTTGTAAATAGTGGTAATGCTAACTGCTTTACAGGAGAGCAAGGATTAAAAGATTGTGAAACTTTAGTTGAATTAGTATCTAAAGATTTAAAAATACCTAAAGAGGAAATTGCAATTTCTTCAACAGGTGTTATTGGCCGTGAAATGCCTATTGATATAATATCTAAAGTAGCTTATGAATCACTTTCAAAATTAGGAAGTGAACCTGAAAACTCCCTTGCAGCTGCCAAAGCTATCATGACAACTGATACATTCCCGAAAGAATGTGCTGTTGAAGTGACATTAACAAATGGGGAAGTAGTTAAAATTGCAGGAATTACAAAAGGAAGCGGTATGATTGCTCCGAATATGGGAACAATGTTATCATATATTGTGACTGATGCAATAATTCCATCTAAAGATATTAACAATGCCCTAAAACAAGCTGTAGACCTTAGCTTTAACATGATTGTTGTTGATGGTGATGAAAGTACTAACGACACATGTTTGATGATGGCTAACGGAGAATCAGGCATTAATGTTGTTAATGATGGCGAAATTGATCCGAATTTCCAAGAGGCATTAAATTATCTATGTATAGATTTGGCTAAGAAAATGGCTCGTGATGGTGAAGGTGCTACAAAATTCATAGAAGCTAATGTATGTGGTGCTAAAGACCAAAATGATGCAAAACTTGCAGCAAAATCTATTATTTCTTCAAGCTTATTTAAATCTGCCGTATTTGGTGGTGACCCTAACTGGGGAAGAATAGTTTCAGCTATAGGTTACTCTGGTTGTGATTTAAACCCTGATATAGTGACTATCGCTATTGCTGATGATACTGATGATGTGGATCTTGTCAGAAAAGGTGAAATATTGGCATTTGAGGGTACTCCATATCTTGAAAGAGCAGAAAAAATAATGCAGTCAAAAAACATTAAAGTTAATATTGACATGTTTTTAGGTGATGGTGAAGCTACTGCATGGGGTTGTGATTTAACTTATGATTATGTTAAAATTAATGCAGAATATACCACTTAAAGAAAACCTTTAAATATCTTGAAAACATATATTTTTTTGTAATATAAATTTTCTAATTTTATTATTATCAATTTACAAGGAGGGGAAAATATGGCAAAAGTTAAAGGAACTAACAGAAGAACCAGACAAAAAAGAAGTTATACAAAACCTGGTAGTAAAAGAGGAAGAGGAGTAAAACAAACCTGGAAAAAATAATCCTCTTATAACTTTTTTTATTATTCTAACTATTTTTTGATTGTTATTTACTATATTTCACATTGACAAATTTTATATACTATTTTTTTAAATATTATTATTTAAGGTGAAATTTATGAATGGACATAGGGCACATGGATTTTCCAGTGCATTGTTTTTAGATTCTGATGAAATTTTAGGCGAATTAAATCTTAAGGGCAATGAAGTATTTATGGATGCCGGCTGCGGTGATGGTCATAATGCTATTAAGGTAATTGAAGAATATCTTCCGGATGGTACTGTTTATGCAGTTGATGTTTATGATGCATCAATTGAAGATATGGAAACATATAAAATTGAAAATAATGTAGAAAATCTCATCAATATTGAAGCCGATATAACCGAAGGAATTCCTGGTGTTGATGATGAATCTGTCGATGTTATTTTGATGGTTAATGTTTTCCATGGATTTAAAGCAAGCCGAAAGATTGATGAAGCTATTAGTGAATTTGCTAGAATCATAAAACAAGATGGTAAGATTGCAATTATGGATTATAAAGCATGGGATGTTCCAAAAGGACCACCAACTCCAGTTAGAAGTTCTCCTGAGGAATTGGAAGGGTTCTTTAAAAAACATGGTCTTAAAAAAATCTATTTAAATGAGGAAATAGGTGAAGATATTCCTCAGGGTAAGTCCCACTATTTAATCATGTTTCAAAAAGAATAATTTTCATTAAAATGGGAATTCAATTCCCTAAAACTTATTTTGTATATTTTTAAAAGAAAAAAAGAAAAAGGTTTCGATTATTTAGTCGTTTGACAAATTATCGAAGTATCCTTGTATGAATATAACTGGTGTTCCTTTATCTCCAGAACCGCTTGTTAAGTCACATAATGATCCGATTAAATCTGTTAATCTTCTTGGTGTGGTTCCTTCTGTAATCATTTGTCCAGTTAAGTCTGCAGCTTTTTGTTTGATTTCTTCTTTGATTGCGGCTTTTAGTTCGTCGCCTTTTAGGTCTGCGAATTTGTTGTCGGAAACGTATTTTAGTTTGATTTCGTTTGGTGTTCCGATAAGTCCGCTTGTGTGTGCAGGGGAAACAACAGGGTCTGCCAATTCCCAGATTTTTCCAACAGGGTCTTTGAATGCTCCGTCACCGTAAACCATTACTTCAATTTGTTTTCCGGTGAGGTCTATTAGTCTTTTTTGTACTTCAGTGACTATTGCGTCTCCAGTTCTTGGGAATAATTTTAATTTTTCTTCTGTTGCTTTGTTGGAACCTAGCAGTCCGTAGTCAGGGTTAAATCCTGAATCTCCAATAGGTTCGGTTAAAATTTCATGTAATCCGTAAACGTGTGCTCCTTCGTCTTTGAGTAATTTTGTGGTTTTTTCTCTTGTGTGGATGTCACATGTTAATACGTCAGTGTTGTAGTCTAGAATTGTTTTGATATCGTTGGAGAATACGAATTCGACTTCACAATCTTCTTCTTCAATTAATTCTCTGTAAAAGTCAATCATGTTAATTCCGGTGAACGGGTGAATCCATGATCCGAATGTTTCTTTGTATTCGTCCTCAGAGATTATGCTTCCCAAGTGGTATTTGCTTTCTTCTAATATTGATTCATCCAATATTCCGTTTCCTACTTCGTCTGATGGGAAAGATGTTAAGAGTGTGATTTTGTCCATTCCTCTTGCGATACCTTTTAAGATAATGGAGAATCTGTTTCTGCTTAAAATCGGATTTACCACTCCAATATTTTTGGATGGGAATTTTAATTTCAAGTCTTCTGCTACATCATCCACAGTTACATAGTTTCCTTCTGAAATTCCTACAACTGCTTCTGTAATTGCAACAACATCCTTGTCTCTGAATTCAAATCCTTCGCTTTCTTTTGCTGCCATCAATGAATCTACAACAATTGTGGCTAAATCATCATTTTCCTTAATAATCGGGGTTCTTATACCGCGTACTACCGTACCAACGCATCTCATTTTTTTATGCTCCTATAAAATCATAAAATTCCTTTGTCGGAATATTAGTTCCAACAACCTATTTATTTTTTATTTCTTTAATTATTTATAGGTTAAGTTTTTTTAGCATTTTTCTTGAAAATCATTAAATACTATTTTTTAAAGATTATTATTAATGAGGGTGAGATAATGAAAGAACATGTTCATCATGCAAAATCAAGTGTCAAATTTTTTAATTCAGATGAAATATTGAAACTGTTGAATTTTAAGGGTAATGAAGTTTTCATGGATGCTGGATGTGGTGATGGCCACATTGCAATAACTGCAGTCAAAAATTATCTTCCTGATGGAATGGTTTATGCAGTAGATAATTATGAACCTGCTATCAATGAATTGGAAGAGTTTATCTCTCAAAAGGGCATTGAAAATTTAATCAGTGTTAATGCAGACATTACACGGGATATTGTCCAAATTGAAGATGATGTTATTGATATTGTTTTAATGATTAATGTTGTTCATGGATTTAAACCGGCTGAAAATATTGATGAGGTTATTGATAATTTCCTCAGAATTCTTAAAGATAATGGTAAATTCGCTGTTGTGGATTTCAATCCTATTGATTTGGATGTTGGACCTCCCCTTGAAATTAAATATGCTCCGGATGAGCTAGAAAACATATTCAATAACCACGGATTTAAGAAAATATATCTGAATGAAGAATTGGGCATGGATAGTCCAAAAGGAAAATCTCACTATTTGATAATATTTGAAAAGGAGTAATCAAATGATTTTTGCAGCTATTTTGGCAGGAGGAATTGGTTCCAGAATGGGAGGAACTGATACTCCAAAACAGTTTTTGGATTTAGGCGATAAGCCTGTAATCATTCACACTATTGAAAAATTTGTAATAAACAGTAAAATTGATAAGATTATAGTTTTAACTCCTCAAAGTTTTATAAATCATACTAATCACTTGATTGACGAGTATATTGATGCCAATGATGATATTATTGTTATTGAAGGAGGAGAAACAAGAAACGATACTTTGTTAAATAGTATAAAATATATTGATGAGAATTTCGGAATAGATGATGAGTCTATAATAATCACTCATGACTCTGTAAGGCCATTTGTCACTCATAGGATTATTGAAGATAACATTGAAGCTGCAAAAAGATATGGTGCATGTGATACTGTTGTTCCTGCTACAGATACCATTGTTGAAAGTATCAATGCTACAACTATTGAAAGTATTCCTGTGAGGGATTATTATTACCAAGGCCAAACTCCACAGAGCTTCAATATAAAGAAACTTTTCAATTTAATCAATAGTTTAACAGAAGATGAAAGTAATATTCTAACAGATGCATGCAAAATATTCACTCTTAAAGATGAAGATGTATATCTAGTTGAGGGTGAAGTGACAAATATTAAGATTACATACCCTTATGATTTAAAATTAGCCAATACAATACTTGAGGATAAACATGATTAATATTGTTTATAGACTGAAATCTCCAAAATTCTTTGAAGAGTCAATTGATGAGATGGAGTTGGACGGAGTTGTGGTAAGGCCGACATTTCTGTCAATTTGCCAGGCAGATCAAAGATATTATCAGGGGTCACGACCTGCTGAGATTTTAGATAAAAAACTGCCGATGGCTTTGATTCATGAAGGTATTGGAGAAGTTGTCTTTGATAATTCCAATAGTTTTAAATCTGGCGATAAGGTGGTAATGATACCGAACACTCCTTGTGGTGAAGATGTTTGCAGAGCTAATTATTCTTATAATTCCAAATTCAGAGGCAGCGGATTTGATGGATTTACTTCAGATTTGATAAAACTTGATAAAGACCGTGTTGTAAAACTTCCGGATGATTTTAACCTTTATGTTTCAGCATTTATAGAATTGATTACTGTTGCTTTTCAGGGAATATGCAAATTTGAAGAGCTGAATGTTGTTTCTAAAAATACACTGGGCGTTTGGGGAGATGGAAACCTGGGTTTTATAACTGCCCTTCTTTTAAAAGAAAAATTTCCAGACTCCAAAATCATCGTATTTGGAAAACATCAGGAAAACCTTAATCTGTTTTCATTTGCTGATGAAATATATAGGATTCACGACGTTCCAAATGACCTGACAGTTGATCATGGATTTGAATGTGTAGGCTCAAGCGCTTCACAGTCAGCTATTGACCAGATTATAGATTTGATTAATCCTCAGGGAACAATAAATCTTTTTGGAGTAAGTGAATATCCAATTCCAATCAACACAAGGATGATTTTAGAAAAAGGATTGACTGTACAGGGAAACAGCAGATCGGAGAGGGAAGATTTTGTTGGTGTTGTCAAACTTCTCAGCAAAAATCATGATTTGTTTGATTATCTGGAAAAATTGATTACCAATGTATGTGAAATAAATTCTTTAAACGATTTGAAGGAAGCTTTTGATAATGATTATATTTCTAATTTTGGAAAAACAATTTTAAAATGGAATAAATAATTACAATCTCGTACGATTAGCTATTTTGAGGTATTCCAACATATAATAATGTTTTTCTTCTTTTTTACATATTTTATGAAGTCTTGAAAGAACATATAAATCCTCTTCGGTGATTTTTTCTTTTTTTATTTTCTCTTTAATGCCGTCCAGAATAGTTTTACACATGTCTTGATGTACACGAGCTAAACGTATGGTGAAATCAGCATCAGACGGGATTTCAAATTCATTTACATAAACATTTATTTCATTTGGGCAAATTATGTATATTGAAACTTTTTGTCCATGTTTTTCATATAAATCTTCGGCAAGTTCAACATATTTTGCAAGTTCTTCTTCTCTAAAATCAGTTAATTGGAATTCCAAATCAACAATTCCTCCATCTTCGGTTAAAAAGAAATCACCCTCTTGACGAATATTTTCGTCTAATTCGAGTTCATCTATGGGGATGTGGCATATAATATGTCTAGTATCATTAAATGTTTCTTTTATTATTTCTGTTCTTATTTCAAAATCTTTTTTATTCATAGTATAACCTTTAATTAGTATTTGTTATATTTATTTTTAAAGTTTATAAATTAGTTAGTATTAATTTAAAGCAATTTAATAAGGTTAAATCAATTTTGGATGCTAGAAACAATTTTTATTTAATATTGGATTTTTTCAAACTGACTATGTTTTAAATATTTCAAGGAAGAATATATTCATAGGTGATAGTGTGGATTATGAAAGAATTATCTGTGAAAAATTTCCAAATTGCAATGTTGAGATTATCACTCCGGATGTTTTTGAAATCGATCAGCTGGTTGAATATATTACTGACGATATTGTAGTATACAAACCTTTTTCAATAATGGTATATCGGCATATGATACGATTTTTGATGAATGTAGGTAAAACTGGTAAAATTTACTATTTGGACGGTTTTTCAGAGGATGATTTAAAAACAATTCATGCGGGACTCTTGAAATTCACTTGGAAAAGTGATGTTAAAATTAATCTCTTCAAAAATGCGGACCCCGATAAAGATGTTTTGGGATTATAACTATTAGATTGAATTTTGTAAACAAATTTCCAAAATCCTCTTTTTTTGATAGTATTTAGACTTTAAAGAACTCATCACAGTATTCGCAGTAATAATTGTATTCGCTACTGCAGCAGTTTCCAAGTATTATTTCGCCATTTAAAGATTCAATTGCTAATTCTTCAGTTGTATCATGGAATACTTTTTTCAATTCCCTCTCACATTTCGGGCAAGTTTTCATATAATTATTTTAGTAATTAATTTTAAATATTAATGTAGGTGTTGAAAAATGATTATTAATGTTGGTGCTGAATTTAGTACACATTTAGAATCTAGTGATGATGCAGTGGAACTAATTGATATTCTAAATAAAATTCCAGAGGAAACTTTTATTATAGATTTTAAGGATGTTATTTTTGTAACAATGAATTATGCTCAAGCTTATTATACTGCTAAATTAGACTCTCCAAAAAATATTTCTGAAATTAATCTGTCAGATGAAATTAGTGTAGTTATGGGTGCGGCTGATGAGGCATGCAATCCATAATTTTTTTTTTGAAATTGTTAAATTATTTTAATCATAGTGATAAAAAGTTGCGGAAATGCAAAATATTTAAAATAATTAAAAAAGATATATTAGGATAATAGTTACAAAATAAATGACTATTTATTTATTTCAGATTTATATGCTTTCTTAATTGAAAGTTTAATATAATATTCGGCAATTTCTATGTATTGTCGAGAAGTATAAAGGGTGTTTAAGTGAGTGAACAAAAATTAGAAGTATATAATATTTTAAATTTTTTAAACGATGGAAATGAAATAGAAGATGTTTTAAAAAAGGATCAATTTGGAACTTTTTCTTCAGCAGAGGAATGTATTCAATATTTAGTTGATGAAGGGTATCTTGAAGGTGATGTTCAGGTTTCAGCTAATGTGGAAATAACTGCTGAGACAATATCTAAAAAATATATAGTTTCCGAGCTTAAAGATATCTTAAGGGAAAACGGTTTAAAAGTTTCAGGTAAAAAAAGTGAATTAGTAGAGAGAGTATTACCTTTACTGAAAGAAGCAAAAGATGCAAGTAATTTAAATGTGGCTGTTAATAAAGAAAATTCTTATGATAATCTAGAATTAACTGATAAGGCAAAGGATTTCCTAAAAGAAAATGATTGGATAGATTTATACAACTTTGCACTTGTTGCATTTAGATTTGAAGATTATGAAACATATGTCGAATCATCAAATGTAGATAAAATTGAAACTGCATTAAACTTTTGTGATGAATTTCTGTCCAGATCATTAGTTGCCAATCATTTTTTAGTGTTTTTAGATGCATTATCAGCAAAAGCACATGTTTATGCATATGATGGAGATTATAATTCATTCATGGATTATGATTTGCAAAGATATATAATAGGTTTAAACCCTATTTCTTTAGATGCGCAAACTTATGCTACATATGATGTTATAAATGAAGCAAATATCCTCAATTTAAGAAGGGTTGTGGAAGCATTGGACATGGGCAACTTAAAGAAAAGATTTGATAGAATTTGGAATTTGTCTAATATTCACAATATTACTGTGCCTAAAAAGTCTTGTTTTAAGATTCTAAAAAAAGCACTTGCCGGTGCTGATATTGAAGAGCTTAACTTTGATTTAAAAGAAAAATACTTCAATAAAAAATTCGGTATTTAAAAATGAAATCTAGAGTTGCTGGATTTGTCTTTATAGTTGGTAGTTTATACTATATTGTAGCTGAAGTCATCTCTGCAACTTTTTTCAATGATTCCATTTTTAATACTTATGTTTTTCATACGATTTCAGAACTTGGAATTCCAAATGGGAACTCTCCTTTATTTTGGTTAATGAATTCAGCTTTTATTTTAATTGGTTTGGCCGTTATTTTCAGTGTTTTTTATAAATTTAAAGATTATTTAATTAAAAATAAGCTTATAATTTATATTTTAACTATTGTTACTGGATTGGGTGTTGTTATTGTTGGAATGATTCATGGAGGCAATCCTTTAACTTCGGGATACCATACATTGGGTGCCATAATGGCAATCCTTGGCGGTAACTTGTTGCTTGTTTTCATTTCAAAATCAATGGAAGATTTCCATATATATCAGAAAGCAACATTAACATTAGGTCTTTTAGGGATAATTGTTTTTTGGGTAATGTTTTTCAATATCAAAAGTAGTTATATGCCTGTTTTTGAAAGACTTTCTGTTTATACATTAATAATCTGGTCTTTTATCAGTGGAGTATATTTGATAAAATCCTAAATTTTTAGGATACTCTTTCCTTTATTTTATTGTCTGTTATTTATTAGTCTAATTGTTTTCTCATCAGTTATTTCATGTTAATTTAATAATTTAAACGACTATTTTTTTTTTGAATGATAATTTTCACTTTCATCTAATCTCATATTGACTGGTTTCCAAATGGTAAGTAAAACTTTAAATAGGATATAATTTAATTATCTAAATAATGCGAGAATACCATGACTTCTATAAGTCATGGATGAATTGCACAAATGGAGATTAGTTATCAAATGCTCTCTGATGAATTTAAATAGTCTTAATATAAAACTAATAAATGGCAATGACAAAGGGTTAATAAAAATTTTTTTTCAACGATAAAAAAGTAAACATTAACACGTATAAAATTGCCTGAACCTTCGCAACGAGGGGGATAGCACGGTAATTCTATACTCATTAGAGTATACAGCCCGTGAAGTAAGAATCCTCAACTTCTACAAGTTGAGGTAGTTCAAGATTAAAGGTGATATTATGGCAAAATTGGATAAAAATGTTGAAGAAGAAATCTTAGCAATTGTCGAAAAATACCAAAAAGAAAACACCAAACTTTTAAACTACCTAATAACTGATGATGAGATTACCTTTTTCTCACCATTGGCAAACGGTAAAGCTATAACTGCTGAAGACTTGCAAAAAGTTGCAGACATATTAAAAGGTTCATTCATCGGAATGGAAATTGTTAACCAAGAATACAGATTCAAATTCAAATGCGGATTATAGGGGTTTTTCAACTCCTTTTTTACTTTTTTTAAATTATTGATTGTAAATTTTCAACGATTCAGATAATCCTGGGTGAGTCTGCATTCACTCATGCATTTTGTACAGCCCAAACCGTTTTTGTACTGGTCTATAATGTATTCTCCGCATGTCTGAATGTCAATAATGTCTTCACGATTTAGTCTGTCATTCCATTTTTGGGGATTAATTGCATCAACGGGACACGCCTCCTGACAGTTTGTACAGTCTTCACATTGGGAATCTGTAACAGGTTTTCCAAAATCTAATGGCATATCAGTAAGGATACCTCCAAGTGCAACGGCAGACCCATATTCTGGTGTTACAAATAATGCTGACCGCCCAATCCATCCAAGCCCTGATTTGGTAGCTATTGTTTTATATGGAAGAATGCTTAACAGTTTTTCCATATCGCATTCATTTCGTTTCATTGTCAGTGCAAATGCATTATATCCAAGATTTTTTATGTATCGTTCCCCTTTGCGGGATATTTTAGTCAATTTTCCAATTTCTCTATGAAAAGCTTTCCAGTACTCTTCATATTCCTCTTCTTTTACTAAATGTATAGTTTCTTTGGGAATTTTTAAAACAAGACTTATTCCATTGGGATAATCAATAAATTCACTTGCAAGGCCGTTAACGTCTGCAAAACCAACTTTGCTTGCACCCAAATCCAACAGGTATTCTTTAAGTTCATTCATTTCAGACATGATAATGGTTATATTTTAGAAATATATAAATAGTGCGATAATTAATTTTTAACTTTAACACTTATTAATAATTAAATGTAATATTAAAAGTAGTGATTCGATGAAAGATATAGATGTATTGATTGAAGCTTTACCTTATATTAAAAAGTTTCATGATAAAAAAATATTAATTAAGTATGGTGGACATGCGATGGTGGATGATGAAGCAAAATCATCAACAGCTCGTGATACAGTTTTATTAAAATATGTTGGAATGAAACCTCTCATTGTGCATGGTGGTGGTCCGGAAATCTCCAGATCAATGGAAAAACTTGGTAAAGAATCAAAATTCATTAAAGGTTTAAGAGTTACTGATGAAGAGACTATGGAAATTATTGAAATGGTTTTAGTTGGTAAAATTTCAACTGAAATCGTATCAGAACTCATTAAACATGATGGCGATGCTATTAGTGTATCAGGTAAAGACTCAAGTTTAATTTTTGCACATAAAAAAGAGGCAAGTAAAATAGATGAGGAACTTGTTGATTTGGGTCTTGTCGGAGAAGTTGACTGTATAAATACTGATTTACTTGAAATGTTTATAGAAAATGAGTATATTCCAGTAATATCTCCAGTTGGTATTGCAAAAGACGGAACAAGTTTAAACTTAAATGCTGATACTGCAGCAGGTGAAATTGCATCTGCAATTGGCGCTGAAAAATTCATTATTTTAACTGATGTTCCGGGTGTTTTAAGAGACCCTAGCGATCCGTCTTCATTAATTCAAGAAATCCATGTTGATGAAGTTCCAAAGTTAATTGAAGAAGGAATTATCACTGGAGGAATGATTCCAAAAATAGAAACCTGTGTTGGTGCTATTGAAAATGGTGTTGAATCATGCCATATTATTGACGGACGTAAAAAGCACTCTTTACTTTTAGAAATCTTCACAACTGAAGGCATCGGAACTATGATTTGCAAATAAGAATATACATTAATCTTTTTTAGAACTTTTAAAATATAATGCATAGAATCATTTGATTTTATCATATTATTTTAAAACTTTTTTTTAATTTTTAAACATTTGCCTTAATTCTCTTCTAAGTAATTTCCAGCCGTTTACTCTTGGAAGTTCATCGAGAGCAAATATTTTTCTTGGAACCTTATATCTGGATAGGTTTTCACGGGCAAATTCAATCAAACCCTCCTCATCAGCATTATTTTCCCAAACTACTGCTGCAACAGGAATTTCTCCCCTGTGACAATCATTAATACTGAAAATAGCTATTTCCTTAACTTCAGGATATTTTATCAGGACCTCTTCAACTTCTGTTGGATAAATTTTCCATCCGCTCATTACAATCATGTCTTTTTTACGGTCAGTAATAAATAAACGATTATCCTCATCAAGATATCCGACGTCTCCTGTTAAAAACCATCCGTCATCCAAAAAGGATGCCTTTGTTTTTTCTTCATTGCCCCAATAACCTTTTGCAATAGCTGGTCCTCTAAGTGCAATTTCGCCCTGTTCATATTGAGGCAGGGTTTTTGAGGAATCCCTTTCATCAACAATTTTGACTTCTGAAAAACAAACAGGATGGCCTACACTTTCAAATCTGTCTGCTTCCCAGTAATCTTCTGGTCTGATAACTGTTCCGGTTCCAATTACAATGGACTCTGACAAGCCATAAGCGTTAATGATAGGTATCTGATATGTCTGGTGGAAATCTTTCCATATTTTTTTATGAAGCGGCCCTCCACCGGATATTATTTCGCGCACGGTTTTTAGATGTTTTCTTGCATCCATTGTGGTCAGTGAGTGTATTACTGGAGGCATTCCACTTAAAACTGTAACTTTTTCATTTTCACATAGTTTAAGATATTTATCAAGATTGAACTGTTCCATCATAATATAGTAAGCTGCAGCTCTTAGGGCAGAAATCGCCCAGGACAAACCTACATGTGCCATCGGATAGATTCCTAAAAATACATCGTCCTGTTTAAAAGTTAAAACATCACATTCATTATGGATTGCTGTGAAATAATTTCCATGAGTTAACATTGCACCTTTAGGTTTACCTGTTGTTCCTGAGGTGTACTGGAGTTGGCATAAATCGTCCCAATCAGTTGATTCCGCATCTAAAACTTCACAATCCTTAAATTCGATAATGTTTGGGGGAATGTATGTGTCAATGTCAATAATATTTTGGGCTTCACTGTCAGTAATCATTAATTTTGCTTGTGAGTCGCTAACAATGTATTCAAGTTCGGAAGCGGTAAAAACTCTGTTTGTTGGAATGGCGATTGCTCCTATTCTCCAGATTGCAAAAAGTGAAAACAGGTATTCTTCAGAGTTTGCTAAATAAATTAAAACTCTATCTCCTTTTTTGATTTTTAATTCTTTTAAATCTCGCCCTATTTTTGAAACAATTGATAATATTTCGCCTGAATTATATTTATGGTCGGTTGTCGGGTTGTATAATACATTTTTATCTAATCTTTTTGAATTTGCATCTAAAAAAGTAGTAATGTTTAACATTTAAATTAACTCCTTAACAATAGCTTTTGCCACATCCATTGTACATGCGTCTCCTCCAAGGTCAGGAGTTCTAATTTTGCAATCGGCTATTACCTTTTCAACACTTTTCTTAATGTCGTTGGATATTTCCCATTCTCCTAAATAATCAAGCATCATTGATGCGGATAAAATCATGGAACATGGGTTTGCAATGTTCTTTCCCGCAATATCTGGTGCGGAACCATGAACTGGCTCAAATAATCCGTTGTGATCTCCTATGTTTCCGGATGGTGCTAGACCAAGTCCACCTACCAAACCTGCACTTTCATCAGATATGATGTCTCCAAACAGGTTAGTTGAAACAATAACATCAAAGTTTTGAGGTTGTGTGATTAAATACATTGCCATTGCATCAACGTAATAATCCTCAGTTTTAATTTGAGGATATTCCTTAGCTATCTTATAAAAGCTTTCTTTGAAAACGCCGTCGGTCTTTTTTAAGACATTGCTTTTGTGAACGCATGTGACTTTGCTTTGTCCTCTTTTGATACATAAGTTAAATGCTGCTTTTGAAATTCTCTCAGAAGCTTTTCGAGTAATGACTCTTTCAGCCATCATTTTTTCACAATTTCCGTATTCAATTTGTGAATAAAGTCCTTCAGTGTTTTCTCTAACTATTACAAAGTCAATGTCATCTCGAATGCAGTTAACTCCTTTATATGACTTTATTGGTCTGATGTTTGCATATACATTCAATGCTTGTCTTAAATTTATAATTGGGCTGGGTTGTCCTGGAGTTGATGTTGATGCTCCAAACAATACTGCATCACTTTTTTTTGCTATTTTTATTGTTTCTTCAGGTAATGTTACTCCATTTTTATTATAACAGTCAAAACCCGCTTCACCATATTCAAAACTAAAATCCAAGTCGAGTTTGTCAAGTAAAAACTCGCAGGCATTCATTACTTCATGACCGATTCCGTCTCCACTAATGATTGCAATATTATACATTATTTCACTTAAAAAAATTTATTTGTATATTAATATTTGTGTCATATTATTTATTTTTAATTTTGTTCGTATACTATCGAAATACTTTTATACTATGTAAATATAAATCATAGTAATTACATAGTAAAAAGTAGTTAAATACCATTTCTTTATAAAAGAGGGATTTAAATGGAAAGAAGTATCGATGAATTAATTGAATTGTTAAATGACAAAGATGAATTTGTTGTTGAAGATGCTGTTGGAGAATTAGAATTAAGAGCAGATGAAGCAGTAGGCCCTTTAATAGATGCTTTATCCAGTAGGAAAAAACAAATCAGATTAAATGCTGCTACTTTATTAGGTGCTATTAATGATCCAAAAGCTATTCCTGCTTTAATTGATACATTAAAAGACAATAACAAATTGGTTAGAAGGGAAGCTTCTACAGCACTGTCACGTATGGGCCAACCTGCTGTTGATCCTTTAATTGAAACTTTAGATGATGAAGATTGGAGAGTAAGAGGAGCTGCTGCATGGGCACTTGGTAACATAGGTGATGAAAAAGCCATTCCTGCTCTTGAAAAATTACTTGATGATGAAAGTGGCTTTGTAAGACAAGGTGCACAAAGTGCATTAAACTCAATTAAGAAATAGATTTATTTCTTAATCTTCTTTTTTTTAAAACAATTGTTTTATCAATCATTTCTATTAAAATTTTATTTATCGGATTTTTAAGGGATAATGGGTGCTCTTTTTGATAGTCGGTACTAAAAGGAAGCACTCTAAAGCTTGACATGCACTGATCAGTAGACCTGAGTGCAAAATAAGCTTTATAATTTCCATCAAAAATGTTAATCATAAGTCCTACATCCTGTGTTCGTTCAGGTGCGGCAATACCCTCTTCAGCATAAACTCTGAATTTTTTAAGACTATCTGCAGTAATCAGAGCATATTCAATCTTATATTCATATTCATCTTCATCCAAATCGTAATCATCATATTCTATTATTTCATCACATTCTTCATCTGGAATCATTATATTTAATGTGCAATAACCCAGTGATATATAGATTCCATCATGGTCGAGAGCTTTTGATATGATGTCAAAGTATAAGTTGTCAAGAGGCATTGATTTATTTATATCCCCGAAAATTTCCGGAACGGGATGTGTCAGACCTCCATCTTCAATAACTGTACAATAAAAATGTTTTTCACCAAGATATCCTGCTGTAGTGGCTTTTTCAATGGTTTTTTTAATGTCAATATTATTTGCATTTTCTAATTTCTGAGCTATTTTTAATACTTCGCTGTCACTAATCATTTGCATCCCATTTTGTTTTCTTAAATTTTCTTTTATTATTTTATTTAATTGTATTGACAATACCTAAACAGTATGAAAGGGAATATATCATCAAAGTACTATGTTTCCGCACATAATTCGAACAAACTATTAAGTACCAGTCAGCCTCCGTTCTCAATTAAGAGGATTATACTTCTCTTTGAGATTTTCCATAATGTCTTGTTATTACTTTAGGCATTGAAATATTTCATCAATACTGTTAGCTATTTTAAATATTTCCTCTTGTTTATATAAAAATCCTTTTTTATCCATTTCATCAATCATTTCAAACATTTTATCAAAAAAGCCATCAATATTGAAAACTATAATTTCCTTATTGTGCTGTTTTAATTTTTTAAGAGTAATTATTTCAAAAAATTCATCTAATGTCCCTATTCCTCCTGGGGATATTATGAATGCATCAGAATGTTTTTCAAATTCCTTTTTTCTCTCATCCATTGAATCGACATAAATAAAGTCACTGCAATTCTCGCACAAGGGTTCAAAATCTCCAATCCATTGTGGTGCGATACCTAGGGACCTTCCGTTATTGTCATGGACTCCATGGGCACATGCTCCCATCATTCCGGTATCGCCTCCTCCGAAAACAAGTGTATGGCCTTTTTTAGCAATAGCACAGCCTAATTCATATGCTTTATCTGTATAAATTTCATCGATTCTTCGACTTCCTGATCCGTAAAGACAAATGTTCATTTTAATCTCCTAAATATCTGGTGTCTGCTCTGCAAGACATAAATGGCAAATTGCATTTACATTATCTTTCTGATTATCTTTTACAGGACATAAAAATTGCCCATTTCTATTTTCTACTTTTAAATTTCCCGGAAATTCACTACCTACCGGGTGAATTGGCTCTTCTAAAATGAATGTTGTATACACTGATGTAATAACATAAATCAGTGGAAATTTATCATCTTTTGAGTTTGATATCCTTTCATTTTCAAAGGTTCTCTCAAGCAGGTAGAATGAGTTGTCATATCTTTCTTTATCAATTGTGATGTCCTTGTTATAACTTTCATTTTCAAGAACTTCTTTCATACGCATAATAAAATATTTTATATAGATTTCTAAGTATTTTTCACGGTATTGTGCTTGAATATACTCTCCGTCTTTTCTCATGTAAGCTGTAGCCATCATTAAATCGTATACTGATATGATGCTGGCATATTTTTTTAGAATTGTCATCAGTTCCTCTTTGGTAATTTCATCATTTGCGGACAATTCTTTAAGTTCGATTAAAATGTCTTCACTTTCCATGATTTTATTATTATAATATTAATAAATAAATACTTTTAATTATTAAAAAAATATAAACAAATAATGGGGAAAAAATATGGTTGAAGAATATATGGAAATTTCAAAAGAAGAAATTGAAAATGTTGCAAATGCTTTAAAAGTCAATGCAGATTACAAATTAAATAATACAAATTTTAATATTAATACCTTTGAAAAAGGTCAGGATATTGTTATTATTCAATATGTTGCTAATGTGGAAAACGAACTTGTCTTTAAAACTAAAGAGGAAAACGGCAAATATTATATATCCAATTCTTTTGAATTATTCATTGACAATATCATTGGAGGAAATGTTTCAAGAGATGTTTTCCAATCTGTTTATCAATATTTCCATGAAGTGATTGCAGATGAAGAAAATGATTTTTCAGATGAAAAAGAGGAATTGATTAATTTTTTAGTTTTAACTGAAGAATATGAGGAAGACAAACTTCAAGTTGATTTGGATCCTGAAAAGATTCGCAGAGATTATAAAGAGGACCACGATAGAATTTATTCTGATGACTCATTGAATAGGGTGCAAAAGAGTTTGGCTCTTAAAGAGTTATTGCATATGTCAATTTGTCAGGTGGTAAATGATATTGATTTATTCTTTACAAGGCCTTATGATTTGACTCCTGAAGAGAATGCAGAAAAAAACAGGCAAGAAGCAAAAGCATTGGAAAATGAAATGCAGTTAACCTAAATGTTTAAGTAATATCAAAACATAAGATATTATTAATTAACTGACTCAATGATTATATGATTACCATTACTAAAAAAGAAGAAGTTGTTCTAGACCAGATAAAAATATTCAATATTGAATATCCTGAGGGTATTCCTATTTCTGTTTTAAGAAAAGAGCTTGGATTTCATGAATATGATTTGGTAGAGATTTTAGAGGAGCTCCAGGTTAAAGATTTGGTTGTATTTAAAGATAACAAAGCTAGTTTATCTGAGCATGAAAAAGAAATTAACACTGTTAATTCTAAAAAGGATGTTGAAGAATTAGAATTAAACATGAAGGAAAAAGAATCCTATAATCTTATTAAAGAGTTGGCTGATGATAAGAATCTTATTTCCAAATATACTTTAGAAGGTCATTTGTTGTATGGGGATTTAAAGTTGACTAATTTTAGAATGTATCATATCATTCTTTCCCTGCAGAATAAGGGTCTTCTAAAACATATTACTAAAAATGATGGCGAATACTATCTTTTAGTTGATTAATATTTTTTTAGATTTTTCTATTAAGTTAGTAATATTTTTTTTCTAATTAATCATAACATTTATATATTTTATAAAATATAATAGGTATTAATAAATGTTAAAGTAGATGTGTTTTTTATGATGAGAATTAGTATGTCTTTACCAAAAAAATTATTGGCTGATTTTGATGAAGTATTAAAAGAAAGGGGTTATCAGTCACGTTCAAAAGGAATTCGTGATGCACTTCAAGATTATATTGTAAGATACCAATGGATGAATTCCATGGAAGGTCAAAGAATTGGTATTATAACAATTATCTATGATCATCATTATACTGGAGTTATGGAAAACCTTGCAGAAATTCAACACAGTTTCAGAAATGAAATCAACACAAGTATGCACATTCATATGACCGATAAATATTGTATGGAAATTGTAGTTGTAAACGGGGATATTGCTGAGATTCGTGATTTAACCGAAAGAATCATGAGACTTAAAGGTGTTGAACATGTAAAACTTACCAGTACTGCAAATGGGGAAGATTTTAATGAACCTGGTCATAGCCATGACCACACTCACCACCATCATTAATCCTTTTGCTTTGTCATGAAATTCAAAACTACTCCCTATCATTTTGATTTATTGAAGGATTCCGATAGGTTATCTGGATTTTTACAAGCTATTAAAGAATATGAAGGAAAAAATGATTTGGCATATGACTTGGGCTGTGGTAGTGGAGTTTTATCTTATTTTTTAAGTGGTTATTTTAAAGAAATCATAGCTATTGAAATTGAAAAGAGCACATTTGAATGTGCAAAGGAAAATTTATCTGATTTTAACAGTATCCATGTAGTCAATAGTGATGTTTTGGTATATGATTCGGATAGAAAAGCAGATTTAATTGTTTGTGAGATGATGGACACAGCTTTAATTGATGAGGAAGAGGTTCCAGTCTTAAATCATGCCAAAAAATTCCTTAAAGAGGACGGTAAAATAATTCCTCGGGGAATTATCAACTCTGCCGAGCTTGTTGATATGCAGAGGGAATATATTCACTGGGACGAGCAGGCAAAATATGATGTGTTGTCTAATTCTATAATCTATTCTGAATTTGATTTTTTAGAGGATATAAATCCTAATTTTGAATCAGAAATCTGTTTTGAAGTTAAAAAGGATGGAAGAGTCAATGGAGTAAAAATAACCACATTCACAAAACTTAACGATAATTTGATATGTGGTCCTACACCAATGTTAAATCCACCTTTGCTAATCCCGTTGGAAGAAGCTTCTGTAAAAGCAAATGACTTTATTAATGTAAAACTAAAATATATTATGGGAAATGGGATTGAGAGTATTCAAACTGAATTAATAAAGAGGTGAAATGATTGTCTTTTGAATCTCAATTAAAAACTTTCTTAGATGATTTTGAAAAATTAATCATATTGGGAGTAGGTAATGAGCTTAAATGTGATGATGGCGTAGGTCCTTATATAATTAAAAAATTGAAAGATGAAAACATTGAAGACAATGAAAAACTGCTCTTTATTGATGCAAAAACAGTCCCTGAAAATTTTACAGGCAAAATCAGAAAGGAAAATCCTTCTCATTTAATCATCGTTGATGCATGTTTGATGGATGGCAAACCTGGTGATATGAAGATTGTTAATAAAAAGGATTTTGCAGATATCGGAATTTCAACTCATTCAATGTCCTTATCATTTTTTGTAAGATACTTGGAAAAGGATACTGAAATTAGTATTATTTTTGTTGGAATTGAACCGAAATCAATGGATTATGCAGATAAACCAACACAAAATGTTGAAAATGCTGCTAATGAATTTATAAATACGTTAAAAGGAATTATATTATGAAAATTTTATTTATTGGCTCAAGATTATATGATGATATTGACTGGTATGTCAAAGAGAAAGGCATAGAAAGTGTTCTAACTGAATCTAATGAGGAAGCTATTAATCTGGATTTACCTGATCAGGTATTTATTGTTCCTCGTGGAATGGATGGTCCAAAACAGGTTGCATTGATGCAGAATGTTGATGCAATTGTGCCTCTGATAGGTATTGACCCTCCGTTAATTGATGTTGCATATATGAAAGAGGAAGTTGAGAAAGAACATGGGATTCCTGTAATAGCCGCAGATGTAAGGGCAGTAGAACTAACATCTGATAAAATTAAAACTAAAGAGTTTTACAATGAAATTGGTGTTGTGACTCCAAATTATCAAATTTTAAACAGTCCCGATGAATTGACCTTGGAATTTCCTGTGGTCTTAAAGCAGGGTCAGGGTCAGGGTGGAAAAGACATTAAAGTTGCAATGTCAATGGAAGACGTTGAAGATTACTTTAAAGAGTTTGATTATGCGCTTTGTGAAGAATTCATTGAAGGGTCTGAAATTTCAATAGAAGTATTGGGTTTTAATGGTGAATTTGTTGCTCTTCCTCCAATCTATAAGGGTGAAACAACAATTGAAGGCACACATCCTTTAAATAAAGTTAAAACAGGTCCTTGTATGGTCGAAGGCCTTGACAATAATCTGGTTCAGCATACTGCATATAATGTAGCTAAAAACTTGAATTCAGATGGTATTTTTGAAATGGATTTCATGTACTCTCCTGAAAATGATCAGTTATATGCAATTGAAGTCAACACACGTCCAAACGGTACAAGATATCTAACAACCGCTACCTGCGGTGTTAACTCATTATGTGAATTAATTAACATGGCAATTGGGGAATTTAGTTTGGCTGATATTTCAGACAAACTTGAATATTATTATTCAACTGAGATTCCAATTGGCAATTATTGCGGTCCGTCTCCTAATGAACCTGTAAAATCTTTTGAGTACAATGATTTTGTTGTTCATGGTCCTGAAGGATATCAAAGAGTTACTGCAAGAGCAAATTCTAAAAAAGAGCTTGAAGATTTAGTAAATAAATTAACATAAAAATCCGTTATAAGTTATAATTATATACTATTATTTACAAATAGTCTAATGTTAGAATATTTTATGTGGGGTAATATGATTAATACGGATTTTTTAATGCTTTTTTTAGCAACATTTATTGCTACAGTATTCTTCACTTGGTATGTAAAAAGAATATTGATTCAAGCAAGGATTGCTGATAATCCTATAGTTAGTGAACATAGACATAAGAGCGGTACTCCTACTATGGGCGGTATTGCATTCTTATTCACAATTTCTTTTATCATTGCATTATACTATCAGAATACTCCTATACTAATAGTGTCATTTATTATGCTTACAGGAGGTATTGTTGGTTTAGTGGATGATTTAATTGGTTTAAAAGTTAAAGAGGTTCAAAAGCTTGTTGTTAATGTTTCTGATGAAGTAATTACTCTTGGTAGGTTAGATGTACAACCTAACGAGGAAGTTCGTGTTGCCACCCCAAAAGCAAAAGCAGAAGTTGAAGACTTGCTTAAACAAGGTAAAGTGGAAGTTATTGGAGAGGTTCCGATCAAAACAGAACCTGAAGAGCTTGAAAAAATCGTATGTCAAATCGTTTTAGGATTATGTTTGGCATTAACTGGAGCAATAACTACTCTGGGCGGTTTTGAATTGGGTATTTTTGCTATTCCTGTTGTTATAATTGGTGTTTTAGGATCAATCAATTCAGTCAACTTAATTGATGGTATGGATGGTCTAGCAGCGGGTATAGTGGGTATTGCTTCAATTGCATGTTGTGTATATGGATATTTATTTGGTCCTGCAACAATTATTCCGCCATTTTTAATCTTGTCAGGTTTATGTTTAGGATTTTTAGTATTTAACAAGTATCCTGCCTCAATATTTATGGGAGATACTGGGTCATTTGTTTTAGGAACAGGTTATGCTGCTGCAGTTATGGTATGTGATATTCCTTACTTCGGTGTTTTTGCTTTAGGCGTCCCTATTGTTTCAGTCATAGTCAGTTTGCTTCACAGGGCACACATCATTAAATTGCCTGTAGAGCCTTTACATCACACTTTAAATCATTACGGCATGTCTGAAGTAAAAATTATTTTGACTTACTGGGGAGCTACATTTTTATTATGTGTTATCGGCATCTTGGCTAAGATGTACTTATTTTAATTTTATTTTTTTATGGTGATTTTATGGATATTCAAGATTTGGCTAGGGATATTAATGGAAAACTTATAGGAAATGATGATTTTTTTTCTATTGATGGATTTACTGGAAAATTTACATTTTTAAATGATGCTCATACTGGAGATATTGTAATAAGGCACTGGATTAATGCAGTGGGTATTCAAATGGCTTTCCAGAAAAATATTGCATGTTTAATTACTCAGACTCCTAAGGATGATGCCTGTCAGATGGCGGAAAAATTAAATTTCCCATTAATCATTACTGATAATATTGAACTTGCAAATGCCTATGCACTTTCACATACAATAGAAAAGTATTCTCCTAAATCAACCAATGTGGTGATTACCGGAACAAACGGAAAATCAACTACTTCTCATTTAATTTATCATATATTGGAAACTGCCGGCTATCGTGTGCTTACCAATACGGATAGTGAATCAGAATTCAATACACTTATTGATCCGATGGTGTCCAAATTGATTTCAGATGAAGTCATAAAAAATGGAGAACTTGACTATTTGGTAATTGAAATATCTGAAGTTCAGGGATGGCTTGGAAACCTGATGAAAAATCATGCTGCATTAATGAGTGAAGCAGTAAACCCTAAAGTAGGAGTAATAACAAATATTGCCATGGACCATATCGGTCTTGTAAATTCAATTGAAGAAGTATTTGATGAAATTGCAGCGGTTCCTGAAGCTATCGGTGATGGTGTTTGCATATTAAATCATGATGATGAACTGGTAATGAAACTTGATGCAAAAAATCCGTTTTATACATCAATGTCTGAAATTGACGAGGAAAATTCCGTTTACTTTAACGGCAGTGATATTGTATATAGAGATGAAGTAATTTTAACTAATGATGAACTGCCGTTTAAAAGTGCTCATTTTATACAGAATATTTTATCTGCGGTCGGTGCAGCAATCTCTTTAGGTTTGGACACTGATGTCATTGCTGAAGGTGTTAAATCTTATAAAGCTTTGAACAGACGTTTTGCAAAATTAAATGATTCTCCATTGATTTTAGATGATTTTGCACATAATCCGGATGGTATCAAGGCTACAATTTCAGAGACAAAAAAATTGCTTGCCCCAAATCAGACATTATATGTTGTATGTTCAATCAGAGGTTCCAGAGGGGTTGAAATCAACCAGCTTAATGTTGAGGCTCTTGTTGAATCTATGGATGACAATATTGAACTTATTTTATCTTCAAGTAATGATGTAGTAAATGACTTAAATTATGTTGAAGAGGAAGAAAGAGAAGTATTTTTCAATACATTAAATGAAAACAACATCAAATTTATCCATTATGACAATTTAAATGAATGTTTGGCTGACACTTATAAAAAAGCTGATGAAAAAGACATTATATTATTGATTGGTGCTCAGGGAATGGATCCTGCGGAATCACTTTTGGATGATATTATATAAATTTAAATATCATATTAATGTAATATAATAAATGTATAATTCTTTAATAAGAAGAATATGCTTATGAGGATATAAACATGTTTATAAAGATTAGAAGAGACACATTAATTATTTTATTACTCGCATTTATTTTGATTCTTTGTGGTCGTTTAATCACTTACGTGGCTTTTGCATCCTCTGCTGAGATGAATGAAGGTATTCCAATTTCTGGAATTATTGTTAAGGGAAATGATATTGTTCCCGTAGATACAATTAGAGGAAATGTAATGCAAGCCGGTTTTAGGGATGGTAGTGTAATTTATGGAGACATATTAAAGACTTCCAAAAGGGAGGTATCGCTTCAAGATGCGCTGCAGACGGCTCAGGAATTTGCAGTACAGTCAACGGTACCCGGTACATCTGTAACACCTATTACTGCTGCGGATGTACAGGTTGATAAAAATACTGGAGTAGTTACCGTTACAGTTATAGAGGACTTTTCGTCTGTTGAATTAGAAAATAAGACTAGGGGTAGTAAATGATATCTAGAAATATTAAAGTATCAATAGTTTTTCTGGTAATACTTTTAATGACAATGAGCAGTGTCGCTGCTACTTGTAACATTATTATTATTACTGACCCTACAGGTCAAGATCCTAATGGTGCAGCTGCAGGGAGTATGTCCTTTGCACAAAACATGTTCCAATCAACATTTTTAATGTCTAAAAACAATCAATTTGCCGTACTCTCAGGGGGTACCGGTAGTTCAGATACAAGGTTGGATTCTATTGTTGAAGCGGTTGCTACCTTGGAGAATAATGCATCTGCAGCATCTGCAGCATCTATTGCTTCTGCATATAATGGGGCTCGTCTTGTCGTTGGTGGTCCTAAAATAGGTGCAGCGATTGGTGGGTCTTATGATGCATATGTAATCACTGTTGAAGATGCAACTAATACTATTAAAGTTACTCCTTATAATAGTGGTATAGCTACTTTACAGCCAGGTCAGAAAGGAGCTATTATTCACTTGAGAAATACTGATGGAAACCCAATGTATGGTACTGCGGATTCTGTTAGAAAAGAAACTGCTATGAACATTGGAAAAATGATTAGGGATGGTTATCCTGCAACCACTATCTTATCAGAGGCTATGGGTGAAGTAGCTAATGATTCCGGTGAAAAATACGGTGGGGGTGGAGTAAACCTTGTTTCAGGTATTTCTACTGGTGATATGTTTACTCCTAGAGACATGAACGAAACCGGTTATCCTATGGATGAAGAATACTCCAAATCCTGTGAAGAATGTGGATGGGGTGTCGGTTATCCTGCATCTGAAGGATACGACAAATGTCCTGTTTGTGGAGGTAACTTAAAAACAATCTATGCATATCAGGCTTTAGGTGATGCATTGACGGTTAGTCCTAATGCAGTGAGTGTATCGGTTTATGGAAGTGACAAGTCAGGATTGGCTTCCACTACCAAAGAAATTGTTGAAGCATCAGTTGCTAAAAATGGTTATGATGCATCAGCTATTGCAGGTTCAATCAATAGAGGTATTGATAATGGTCTTTTAATGGGTGTTGACCATGTCGAACCTAAGGATATTAACGTAAAACAAGGTTCTAAAGCAGTTGGTGTTTATTATAATGCATTGCCTGGAGACAGATCAGCTCCTCCTTGGGAATTGCCTATTGATGGTAATATTTTAAATATTTTGGGCAGTATCCAAACGGCAGTTGGTATTATTTTAATTTTACTGGTTGTATTTAGAAGCAGATTACTAAAATCTTTCCAAAATAGGTGAATTTTCACCTTTTTAATTTTTTTTATATAGTGATAAAATGGCTTTAATTTTAATAAGGGGAGAAAACAATTCAAAATTACTTAGTGCAATTACAGATATTGAGAAGCATGCTAATTTGACTTTAGTGACAAAACCGAAAGTAGTCGATTCAAAATTTGCTGATAATCTGGTGGAAAACATATTAAATGCAAAACTAAAAACCAAATCTAATGTTGCAACAGCTTTTTTTGTAAAAGAAGATACTACATTAAGCATTATGCAGGTTAAAAAAATTCATCCCCCAGCTCATGTTGTTGTTGTAAGTAATGAATATGAAGGTTATAATCAATTGAAAAAAATCTTAGATGATGCAAGCATGTTTAAAGGTTATCATTCAAGCAAAGCTACAAATGAGGGAATGATTGATTATAAAATTCAAGGAAAAAACAGATATGTTAAAAATGAAAAATTAAATAGTTATCTTAAATAACTATTTTCTTTTGATTTTCATTATGTTTCCAAGGGTACGTTCACCTGAGGAACTGTTTACAAACTGATTTAAATCAACATTATTCACTTCTTCAAGCAATTTTATATTCAATGCTTTTTCTAGTTTTTTAGTTAATTTTATATCAGGTGTCATTTTTCCGGTTTCAATTCTTGAAATAACTGAAACCCTTTCGTTGATTTTTTTACCTAAATCTTCACGAGACCAATCTTTTGATTCCCTAGCTCTTCTGATTTTAATGTCAAAGTCTTCAACCAATTCTTCGCTAGGTTCATCATTTCGTGAATAATTTCTTTTTTTAGTTGTACTATTATTTTTTCTTTGTTTGTTTTTCTGTTGCACGAATTTAGGTTTTGGAGGTGCTTTTTGTATCTTTCCAAGTTTTGAACATTCTTTGCAAACAATCATAACTGATCCTTCAATTTTTGCTCTTATAGGATTATGTTCTGGTACTGGTTTACCACAAATTTCACATTCCATATTAATCAGTTTCCTTTATTTAATTTAATTATATTATATGAAATTACTTATTAATATTTGTTAGTATGCCCTAAAATGAATACCTTTAAATACTTTAAAATTACAAATGGTTATTAAAGTAACATGATGTATGAAATTATTAACTAACTGGAGATGATTCACATGGATGATTTCAACGATTTGGAAAATTCTTCAAAAGAACAATTAATTGAAAAAGTAGAATATCTTCAAGAAGAGATTGATATTTTAAGAGAAGAAAAATCCAAAGCTAAAAGTAACTTAATGTGGAAAGTTAGGAAATTAGAAAAGGATAAAGTCCTAATAGAAAATGAAAAGATTAGATTAGAAAGAGAAACTAAATCATTACGTTCTGAAGTGGATAGATTCAGATCTCCACCTTTAGTTTTGGCTACTATTACTGAAGTTTTAGATGATAATAGAATGACTGTTAAAAGTAGTACAGGACCTAGTTTTCTTGTAAATTACTCAAAATTCTTAGATGAAAAATTATTGGTTCCTGGTTCAAGGGTAGCACTCAACCAACAGACATTCGGTATTGTTGAAGTTCTGCCGTCAGAAAAAGATGCAAATGTTTCAGGAATGGAAATTGAAACAAAACCTGACATTACCTATGATAAAATCGGTGGTTTGGAAGAACAAATCATTGAAGTTAAAGAAACTGTTGAACTTCCATTGACCGAACCTGAACTCTTTGAAAAAGTAGGTATTGAACCTCCTAAAGGTATCTTGTTATATGGT
This sequence comes from uncultured Methanobrevibacter sp., assembly GCF_902764455.1. Taxonomy (NCBI): domain Archaea; kingdom Methanobacteriati; phylum Methanobacteriota; class Methanobacteria; order Methanobacteriales; family Methanobacteriaceae; genus Methanobrevibacter; species uncultured Methanobrevibacter sp. Next base: position 3,512 of record NZ_CACWVY010000013.1, on the reverse strand, counting down.
CCTCCTGGAACAGGTAAGACTTTACTTGCGAAGGCTGTAGCAAATGAAACCAACGCTACTTTCATTAAGATTGTCGCATCAGAATTTGTTAAAAAATATATTGGTGAAGGTGCAAGGCTTGTTCGTGAAGTATTTGAACTGGCAAAAGAAAAAGCTCCTGCAATTATATTTATCGATGAACTTGATGCTGTTGCAGCTAAAAGACTTAAAAGTTCAACAAGTGGTGACAGGGAAGTTCAAAGAACTTTAATGCAATTGCTTGCTGAACTTGACGGATTTGAATCAAGAGGAGACATAGGTATTATCGGAGCTACCAACAGACCGGATATCCTGGATCCTGCTTTATTACGTCCTGGTCGTTTTGACAGATTTATTGAAGTTCCTCTTCCAAATATTGATGGAAGAAAAGAAATTCTTAAAATCCACACCAAAAATATGTCCTTTGAAGAAGAGGCGGATGTGGATTTGCTTGCCGAGTTGACTGATGGTCTTTCAGGTGCCGATTTAAAAGCGGTATGTACTGAAGCAGGTATGTTTGCCATCCGTGACAAACGTGATAAAATCACTGTTGATGATTTCATGGATGCAGTTGACAAAGTGATGAGCAAATCTCACGAAGAGGAATTGTATCAAACTGAAGCCGGAGTAATGTTCGGTTAAAATTTTATATTCACTTCTAATTAAAAATAAGCCTATGATGAACCCTATGAGCTCTGAATAGTGATGAATGATGGGCGAGCTGAGGCTTATTTTTTAATCTATTTTTTGTAAAACTTTATTTAAAAGTAAGTTTAATATTATAATCATGTTATTTGGAAATGATGATGAAAGAGCTAATGATAGAGTTCTTTATAAAACAAAACCCAACATGTTTTTAGGTTGTAAGAAAGCTATTTTAGGTGTTGTTTTATTAGTTATTATTTTTTTCGTTTCACCTATTGTAATCAAATTCATAGGTAAAATGCAAGTTTATTTAATTTCTCAAATACAATTGCCACTGACAAGATACGCTGCAGTTGGCTTTTTTGTTTTAATGCTTGTTGTTATTGTATATATCATTTGGCAACTTCTTAAATGGTATTCAAAGGAATATACTCTAACAGATACTCGAATTATCATCAAATCAGGATTGTTATCTTCCAAGAAAAACTATATGCCTTACTCAACTATTCAGGATATTGATTCATCTCAGGGCATTTTGGCAAGAATGTTTAATGTGGGTACAATTTCAGTATTCAGTGCATATGACAATAACCAGATGAAACTTGAAAATATTTCCAATCCCTCCAAAGTAGAAGAAATTATTTTTTCTAATATGATGAACTGTAGAAACTTTCAGGCACCTCCCAGAAATTATGTCAATAGAGGTCCTGAAAACAGGGGTCTTGAGAACAGAGGTTATGCCCAAAATTTAAATCAGAATGAATTCAGAGACTCAGACGAGTATTATGATGAATATGAGCCAATAACTCCTATAAATCATGATAGATATGGTTATCACCCTAGGGAATATGAATATTATCCAGAAGAATTTTCATTTCAGCAACCAGTAAATAAAAAATATGAATATGAACCTTATGATGAAGACTTTGTAAATACTCAAAGTAAGATCACAGATGATACTCGTGATATAGACTATTCAGAAAAGCCAAATTCATTTTCAAATGAAAGTTATTATAATGAAGTAAGGGAAAATTATTCGCATAGTGATGAAGAAAACTATCAGAATTATGAACCTAGAACCTATTATGATGACAGGGCAGACAATATCAATCAAAGTGAACCTGAACATGTAGAGAAAAAACAGGATTCTAGTGAAAGTGCTATAAAAAGACATTTTGATAAATTCAAAAAATAATTTTTTTTTAATATTTTAGGTGTATTTTAATGCAGTTATTATGTATACAATCTCAGGAACATCCGCTTTTGCCTCAGGCTGAACTCAAAGCAGTTATGGAATGTGAAAACATTCAGGCGGAAATTAAAGTTATAACTGAAGGATTAGTAGTTCTAGATGACATCCCATCAGATAAACTTGATGAATATTATGGAATTTTAACTAAACGGCTGGGATATACTCATGAAGTTCATGAAATTATCAAAAAATCTACAGTTGAATCTTTGGATAAAGACATTTCATCTATTGATTGGGAGGATTATATCAGTGAAACATTTGCTGTAAGGGTTAAAAGATTCAAATCTGAAATTGATACTGTTGCAACAGAAAGAAAAGCAGGTTCTCTGATATTGGAAAATTATAGTGATATTAAAGTTAAACTAAGAAATCCTCATTCTTTGGTTCGTCTAGTTGCATTTGAAAATGATGTATATATAGCAGTTGAAAAAATTAAATTAAATAAAAAGCATTTTCAAGACTCTAAACCTCATAAAAGACCATTTTTCTATCCTGGATCAATGAGTCCAAAACTGGCAAGATGCATGGTCAATCTCTCAAGGGTTACAGAAGGGCAATTGCTTCTTGATCCGTTTTGTGGAACCGGAGGAATACTGATTGAAGCAGGATTAATTGGATGTAAAGTTGTAGGGTCTGATATCTACTGGAAAATGAAGAATGGTACTGCTATCAATCTGGATTATTATGGAATTACTGATTATAGAACTTTCAATTTAGATGTTCGTGAACTTAAGATGTATGAAAAGGTGGCGGCAGTTGTCACTGATCCTCCATATGGAATCTCAACTTCAACAGGGGATATAGAAGGAAATGATATTTTTAGGGAATTTTTCTATTCAATCTATGATAATATGAAGGATGACGCATACCTCTGTATGGCCAGTCCTCATTATGTGGACTTAAAACCCTTTGCAGATGAAGTTGGGTTTGAAATTGTTGAACAATATGGAATAAAAATGCATAGAAGTTTAACAAGAATTATTTCTGTAATCCGCAAAAAATTAGACTAATTACTTTTTTTATAGTTACATTTATATAGTAGTTATTTTCAGTTACGCTGATTTTTCATTGAAATTAACTACTCTTTCTTATTTTATTATTTTATTCTACAATAATTTTTTATTTCAATTTTTTAACAGTGTTAAAATTTTAATTTAATTATTTTATAAAATCTAATTAATATTTAATTTAGGCAATATTCTTGCTAAAATATAATATTATAATACTGTTAGATTTTATTTTTGTTATTGGATATTAATTGCAATATTTTTTAATTGACTTTGTTACTAAAACTTGTCTGTCTAATAGATGTGCTATATGTTTTTATGGCGTTGGCCTAAGTTTTATTGTATTAACAATTATGACGATGATGGCTGCTTTCCGCATGTAGCTATACATTTGTGAGTACTTGAGTTTTTTCGAGTATGATGTTGGTTTTGTAGATGTGGTGAATTAGTTACAAATAATTTGTTTCAAATTTAGTGTATACTCGTCTATATTTTTAGCGTACTTCATAATACTTATTATTATGTTCTGTTATGTGTTCAATTCTGTTTGATCCTGGCAGATGCTACTGCTATTGGGATTCGATTAAGCC
>NZ_CACWVY010000012.1 GCF_902764455.1 uncultured Methanobrevibacter sp. | reverse complement strand
TCTTTAGGTGAATTACCTGTTTATCACGGACGTAAATGGGAGGAGTTGATTGACCATGACTTATGAACCACCTGTAACTGATTATGATTACATTGTTGAAAATTGTACCTGTGCATTCTGTGGTTGTAACTGTGACGATTTAGATTACTTAGTTAAAAATAATCATGTTGTTGCTGTAAGACACGCATGCAGATTAGGAGCAAGTAAAATTATGGAAGATATGGATCAAAGATTACTTGTTCCAATGGTTAGGGATGAAAACGGAGAACTCAAAGAAGTAGACTGGGATACTGCTTTAGACAAAGCTGCTGAATATATTGCTAATTCCATTAGACCAGTATTCTACGGTTGGTCTGAAACCTCTACTGAATGTATGAAAGAAGGTGTAGCTTTAGGTGAATACATCGGTGCAGTATTAGATAACCAAGCTACTATCTGTCACGGTCCTTCTCTCCAAGCTGTACAAAACGCAGGTTACCCTATCCAAACTTTAGGAGAAGTTCAAAACAGAGCTGATATGATTGTATACTCTGGAAGTAACGCTATGAACTCTCACCCAAGACACATGGCAAGATATGCTGTATTCTGTCGTGGATACTTCAGACAAAGAGGAAGATTCGACAGAACTGTTGTCACTATGGATCCTAAATTCTCAGATACCGCAAAATGTTCAGATATGTGGGTAGGATTCGAACAAAATGGGGACTACGGTTTCTACAATGCTATTAGAGCTGTACTCAGAGGAAAAGAATTATACCAAGACGTAATTTCCGGAATTCCTAAAGAAGATATTTACGAATTAGCTGAACAAATGAAAAATGCAGAATTCGGTGTTCTCTTCTTCGGTTTAGGTTTAACCCATACTTTATCAAAACAAAGAAACATTGATATCGCTATTAAAATGGTACAAGACTTAAACAAATACAGTAAATGGGGTCTTACTCCAATGAGAGGTCACTTTAACGTAAACGGATTCAACATTTTCATGGCATTCGAATGTGGATTCGCTTTCGGTGTTGACTACTGTAGAGGATACCCAAGATATATGATGGGTGAAACCAACACTATCGATTTATTAGTAAGAAAAGAACCAGACTGTTTCATGGTTATTGCAGCTGACCCAGGTGCTCACTTCCCTAACGGAGCAAACCAACACTTAGCTAACATTCCTGTTATTCAAATCGATATTCACTGGGGTCCATCAACTGAACTCGCTGATGTAGTATTACCAGGTTCATTCATTGCTGTAGAATGTGCTGGTACCAGTTATCGTATGGATGGAGTTCCTATTTACATGAAAAAAGCTATCGACAAACCAGAAACCTGTCGTGATGACGAATGGATTGTCCGTGAATTGAAAGAAAGAGTAATGAAACTCAGAGAAGAGCCAAACGTAGCTCCAAAATATGTGCCAAATCCAAACGCACTCTAAAGGTGATATAATGGAATATATTCTTAAAAATGGTATTGTCTACGACCCAGCTAATGAAATCAATGGGGAAAAGAAAGATGTCATGTTTAAAGATGGCATTATCGTTGATGATGTTTCCGCAGATGCTAAAGTCTTAGACGTTACTGATAAAATAGTCATGCCAGCAGGTATTGACCCTCACGCACACGTTGCAGGTCCTAAATTAGTAGTAGGAAGATTATACAGACCTGAAGATTCCAGAAGAGGTGTTACTCAAAAAACTAAAGTAATCAGATCAGAATCTGGATTCTCCATTCCAAGTTGTCCTGCAACCGGTTACAGATACTCAAGATTAGGTTACGGTACTGTTGTAGAAGCAGCTATGCCTCCTCTTGAAGCAAAACACACTCACGAAGAAATTGCAACTATTCCACAAATTGATATTCCAGCTATGCCATTATTCGGTAACAACTGGTTTGTAATGGAATATGCAAAAGATAACAATATTGAAGACATCGCAGCATTCGTAGCTGCATGGTTAAAAATATCCAAAGGTTACGGAATTAAAATCGTAAACCCATGTGGAAGTGAAGCATGGGGTTGGGGTATGAACGTACACGGTGTAAACGACAAAGCACCTTACTTTGACGTAACTTCCAAAGAAGTTATCATCGCATTAGCAAAAGCTAACGAAATGTTAAACTTACCTCACTCTATCCACATTCACCCTAACGACTTAGGACACCCTGGTAACGTACCAACTACTATCGAAACCATGGACGCTGTTAAAGACGTTAAAAAAGGTTCCAAAGCAGCCGAAATCAGAGATCAAGTTATGCACGTTTGCCACTTACAATTCCACTCTTACACTGGTAACAGTTGGAAAGATGCAGGATCAGGTGCAGAAGAAGTTGCTAAATACATTAACAAAAACGACCACATAACTTGTGATGTAGGTCAAGTAACTTTAGATGAAACCACTACCATGACTGCAGACGCTCCTATGGAATACGACTTATTCAAATTATCCGGTCTTAAATGGACCAACAAAGATATTGAATGTGAAACCGCAGCTGGTATTATTCCATGTATCTACTCTGGTAAAAACCCTGTTAACACATTACAATGGGCTATCGGTCTTGAATTGTTCTTACACATTGACGACCCATGGAAAGTATGTTTAACTACTGACCACCCTAACGCAGGTCCATTCACTAGATATCCTAGAATTATCTCCTGGTTGATGAGTAACCAAAGAAGAATGGAAATGATTGAAAACAGAGAAGTTCACAAATGGGCAGAAAAAAGAACTACCCTTGCAACTCTCGACAGAGAATACGATTTCTACGATATTGCAACTATTTCCAGAGCTGCTCCAGCTAAAATCTACGGATTTACTGACAGAGGTGCACTCACCCCTGGTTACAGAGCAGACATTGCAGTATACGACATAAATCCTAATGAAATTGATCCATCCAGACAAGCTGCAGAAATCGAAAAAGGTTTCAATGTTGCTGATTACACTATTAAAGATGGTCAAATCTTAGTAAAAGATAAAGAAATTGTTAAAGTTAAAGAAAGTCAAAACATTTGGGTTAACGTAAAAGGATGGGAACAAAACGAACAAAAAGTTATCGACAACATTATGCCGTTCTTTACTCAATACTACTCAGTCAAATGGGAAAACTACCCAGTACATGACCACTACGTATCCAACCCAATCGTTGTTGATGTTGATGGTAAATAGGGGTGATTATTGTGAAAACAATTACATTTGATCAAATCAAAACTTCTTCAATCGCTTTAGAATTCGATGAATTAATTCCAGATGAAATTTATTCATGGACCGAAGCAGATTTCGCTAAATATCAAGTCCCAATTGGAAACTCAAGATTCCCACTTACTGACTTCTTCACAGTAACTGTTGAAGGAGAAGCTAACGGACCTGATGAAGTTGAAATGATTTTAAACGGAGATTTAAACAGAGTAAAATACATCGGTTGTAAAATGAGCGGTGGAAACATCGTATGTAACAGCAGTGTAGATTTACACGTTGGAGCTGAAATGTCTGGTGGATCCATTCTCGTTAAAGGTAACGCAGCAGCTCACGCAGGAAGAGAAATGTCCGGAGGATACCTTGAAATTGAAGGAAACACCAAAGAATTTACTGGTGCTTCTTACATTGGTGAATGGAGAGGTATGACCGGTGGACAAATCGTTGTTGGCGGTAATGCTGGAAAACAATGTGGTGAATGTTTAACTGGTGGTAAAATTCATGTTAAAGGTAACTGTGATATCTTAGCCGGTATTCACATGACCAAAGGTACCATCGAAATTGACGGTGACGTAAACCGTTGGCCTGGTGGACAAATGAAAAACGGTAACATTGTTATCCACGGATTCCTTGGAAGATTACTCGAAGGATTCGTCCTCAACGGAATTGTTGTAGACCCTGAAGTAGATGGTGTTACTTTCGAAGGTAAATATATTCACTACACTGGAGATATTGGTCTCAACGGTAAAGGTAACCTTTACTTAGGTGCTGAAGCTAATAAAGATAAATTAGCTACTTACGGTGAATTAGACGACGAATATACTTCAATCAGAGAATACAGGAATTTATAATTCCTTTCTCTTTTTTCTTTTTTTAAAATTGTATGGGCGATACTATGGTAGAAGAAGTTCAAATGACCTTGGAAGAAGCTATTGAATATGTTAGAAACAATGTTAAAGTTAGAGATATTTTAGAAATTTCTTACAATCGTATTTTTGCTCCTGGTGAAGTTTTAGGTATTACAGAAGAAGACGAAGTAACAGGAGAAGGTCTTAGAGTCGGTTTACAACTGACTGGTGAAATATTAAATCAATCCATTGAAGTTGATTTCAACGAAATTGGTGAAGATTTAATTGAAATGCGCCACATTCATGATGATAAGGAACTTATCATTGAAGTACTTTAATTACTCTTTTTTTTCTATTATTTTTTACTTTTCATTTTTCATTGAAAAATTATTTTGTTCGTATGAATACAAACTTTTATATGTGATAAAATATATTGTTATATATCGGAGTTGATTATCATGAAAGATTTGGAATTAACAACAGAAGAAGCAGTAAAATACTTAAAAGAAAATGTGAAAATTCATGATAACATTGAGATTTCATACAACCGAATATTCGCAGAAGGAGAAGTTTTAAACGTTGATTTTTCTGAATATTTCGGTGAACCGGGCTTCAGGTTACTTGTTTCTCTTGATGAAAGCGACCTTGGAGCTACAGTTGAAATAGATGTATATGAAGTAGAAGAGGATATTATAGAATTTGTTCACTATCCTAAAAATGATGAAGCTGTGGATGTTACTGTAATTTAGTTACAGTCTATCCATTTTTTCAAAAGGTATTAATTTTTCAATAGCCTTTACTTGAATGGCTATTCCATTTTCCTTTATTGCAGCTATTGTATTGAGTCCACTTCCGGCTACAACACCGAAATTATAATTATCTGCTTTTGCATTGTAGGTTACTTCTCGTGGTTTTCCTATTTTATAAATTGAAAATCCTGTGTTTTTCAATATGTCCAATAGATAAACTGCATATTCGCGGGAAACATAAGGAATTTCTTTGAAACTGGCTAATATCTTTTTAGCACCCTGATTTTTATATACTGTAGTCTTGTTTTTTGATATGAATATCTTATGAGGGTCAAGGGTTGTTCCGCTATATGATATTAGGTCAATGAAGAGAGGCGGTTCTGTAAGCTCAAGCAATCCTCCATAAATCGGATTGCACATTATTCCATTGTTTATTAAAAGTCCGTCTATACTTAAACTGCAGATGGTAGCTATTCCTATTTTTTCATCATCTGTAGGATGGTCAATAAGTTTATAATAAGGATTAATGTATTTAGGATCGGAATTGTATGTTTCCTCCATTATTCTCATTGATTTATCCAAATTGTCTTTGCTAATATAAGAAACATTTGCAATAATGTCTCCTTTTCTTTTTTCAACATCAAAATTAACCTGCTGGATTAAATTCCATGATTTCGGAAGCAAAAATGGAATTTTTGGCTGGTTGTTGCTTTGAGGATGTTTCAATATAGGTTCTATTTTGCTTGTAATTGGATGTAATGTTTTGAAGTCCATTATCTCTTCGGCTATTTTTATGTCAATCGGTTCTCCCAACTCTTTGATTGCACAGAAAGGTGTTATTCCGCCTACGATTGCTATTCCAACCATTCCGTTTGGTACGGGCAGACCCAGAATGTCTTCTCCGTCATGTGAAATGCTTATAATTCCATTTATTCCAATATTTTTCAGTTTATCAATTATTGAAACTGCCTTTTTTCGCCCTATACTTGGAATCAATCTGAAGTTTGCAGGAATGGTTCCGTTTCCTTTTGTAACTACATCAAGAACTGATGTCTGTGAAGCCATTGAAAATGCGTCCAAAGGTGTTATGGATGTCTTTTTGTATGATATTAATTCTGTAAATTTGATGGGTTGTGAATTTTCAATTTTAAGAAGTCCTCCGTATTTAAGCTGTGAAGGAATTCCTTCGTTGAGCAGTATTCCGTCTATAGTTGTTCCGCATATTGTTGTTACTTCAATTTCATCTGAATTTTTAACTTTATTTAAATTGATGTAAGGGCTAACAGAAAGACCACTTTCAAAAATTTCTTTCATTATATTGATGGATTCTTCATTATAAATGGTTGAAGTGTTGACTACAACATTTCCGGTTTGTGTCATATAGTTGAAGTCAGTTAAATAAATCATTTCTTCAAATTTTGAATGAATGAAATCGACCTGGTCATATATCAGACCCTTTTCTAATTTCTCACGACCCAATTCGGTAATCTGCCTTCCGGCATACCCGATTCTTTCAGTATAGCCTTTTTCATCTAATATCTGCATATGATATCTTACGGCACGCTCGCCTAAATTAAATCCTTTGTTTTTTAGTTCGTCAGCAATTAATTTAGACCCGATAGGTTTATCGTGCTGAGTCAAAATGCGTAATATCTCAATCATTTTATGTTCTGTTTCTGACATGAAAAGGCCTACTTTAATTTTTAAAAAGAAAAAATAATATTTAGATTTAGATATCTAAATATTTTCTTTGTTCGTATCCGAATACCTGAACACGGTATTCGTCCCATTCTTGGTATTTGAGTTCCAGGAATTTTTCGCTGACATGAGGTCCCAGGGCATTAAGTATCATTGGGTCTTCCTCTAATGAGTGGTATGCTTCCCATAAACTGGTTGGTAATACTTTAATGCCTCTTGCTTCTCTTTCTTCCTGTGTCATTTTGTAGATGTCATCTTCTACAGGTTCACCTGGGTCAATTTTATTTACAATTCCGTCTACTCCTGCTTCAAGCATTACTGCAAATGCAAGGTAAGGGTTACATGCAGGGTCAGGTGATCTGTATTCGATACGTGTAGCTTTTCCACGTGCTGCCGGTACTCTGATTAATGCGGATCTGTTTCTAAGACCGTATGCTCTGTATACTGGAGCTTCAAAACCAGGCACTAAACGTTTGTATGAGTTAACAATAGGGTTTGTAATTGCGGTAATTGCAGGAGCATGTTTAAGCAATCCTCCCATAAAGTAAAGTGCGTCTTTGGAAAGGCCTGTTTCTGAATCAGGATCTGAAAAGAGGTTTTTATCTCCTTTAAAGACTGACTGGTGACAGTGCATTCCACTTCCGCTCACTCCAAAGAACGGTTTAGGCATGAATGTTACTCTGTAATCCATCTGATCAAAAGTAGCCATATTGTCTACGATAGCTTTGATAGCCTGTTTAAATGTGATTACTGCATCAGCGGTTTTAAGAGCGTCTTTAAATTTGAATGCTATTTCGTTTTGTCCAGGTGCCACTTCGTGGTGGGAAGCTTCAACTTCAAAGTCAAGGTCTTCCAGGTTTAAGGTTAGCTCTCTTCTAAAGTCAGGGCCTTTGTCTAAAGGTTCAACATCAAAGTATCCTGCATCATCGTAGGGCATAGGATATCCGTTTTCATCAATGTCTACAATAAAGAATTCAGGTTCTGGGCCGATGTTGTATTGCAAGCCTCTTTTAGCAATGTGTGCAAGGGATTTTTTGAGTACTCCTCTTGGGTCTCCTGCAAAAGGTTTTTTATCAGCAGTCCATATGTCACAGATAAATCTGCATGTTGCGGATTCTTCAGGTCTCCATGACAGTCTGGAATAGGTATTAATATCTGGTTTTAAGACAAGGTCACTATCATTTACACCAACAAATCCTGCAATGGATGATCCGTCAAATAACATTCCTTCATTAAATAATTCAGACATGTCTTCGCCATTGAAAGGAATGACAATGTTTTTTACAGTTCCGTTGATATCAACAAATTGTAAACGGATAAATTTGATATTATCCTCTTTCATTTTTTCTTTTATGAGTTGTATTTTTTCTTCTGGAATATCGCTCATCTAAATCAAGCTCCGAATGCTTATAAAATTGAGTTTTAAATGTCGGAAATATATTTCCTATTAAATAAATATCTTTATTTATTACTATATAAAGATTTTGAAAAAAAATAATTAGATATAGCTATTCTCTAATTTTTACTATATCACTGTATATGTTTAATTTAATTTATTAAATATAATTTAATAATTTTTTAATAATATTATAAAATATTCAATCTAATATAAAAAAGTTTTAAAAAGTGATTTGTTTTTAGATTTCTTCTATTTTAAAAGAATTGAAATCCATTAAATCAAATGTCAATATTTTTGGTGCAACTGTAACTTTTCCAAGGCCGGTTACTATTTTAAAGGCTTCCATAGCTTCAAGACAGCCTATCAGATTGGGTGTAGGTCCGAGAGCCGGAGGGGTTCCTGATGTAATATTTTTTAAACATTCAGTCACATCATTATTCAATTCCTTTCCCAGGGATGGCAGGTTGAACATTTCTTCATAACTTTTTGTATTTGCTAAAAATACTGTAATCTGGCCTAATGTTCCATGAATTGCTCCGTGAATGTATGGAATTTTATATTCTCTTGTCTTTCTTGAAACAATTACTCGTGTGAGGACATTATCAAGCGCATCAATGACAATGTCTGCGTCTTTGATGATTTCATCGATGTTTGAGCTGTCGACATGCTGGTTGTAACTTTTAACTTTAACATAGGGATTTATCAGTTCGACTTTTTGTTTTGCAACATCACTTTTTTTGCATCCGATTTCGGCAGTACTTGCAAGTGTTTGTCTGTTTAAGTTTGTCCAGTCAAATACATCTTCATCAACTAAAATCAGCTCGCCAACACCTAATCTTGCCAGCATTTCGATGGTCTGACCTCCAATTCCTCCGCATCCGATGACAGTGATTTTTGCATTCTTGAATTTTTCTTGCTCTTCTTTATTTACAATTGGCATCTGGCGGGTCATGATTTGCCAATATCTGTTATCATCTTCCATTTTTCCACCTAGAAATGGTCAAATTCGCTTCCGAAGTATTCATATACTTTTTGAAGCTCTTCCGGAATATTCAGCATCTGTGTACAAAACGGTATGCATTCTTCACACTGAACGCAACTGTCTGCTCTTGAATCATCATCAATCAATGTAAAATACTGCATTGCACTGGCTTTAGGGTCATTTAACATATGTGCAATGTTGTATTCTGTTAAACAGTTTATTATATCGACACCATGGGGACAAGGCATGCAATAACCGCATCTGGTACATTGGTTTCCTAAAAATCCTCTGTAGGTTCTTGCAACCTCTCTTATTAATTCCTGATCATAGTCGCTGATTTTATCGGGCTTTGATGCTATTTCAATGTTTTGTTTAACCTGTTCTAAAGTTGTCATTCCGCTTAAAACACAGTCAACATCATTTCTATTCCATAAATATTGCAGAGCCCATTCAACAGGTGTTCTTTTAACTTCTGCCATGTCCCATAAGTTATTAACTTCTTTTGGGATATTTTGAACCAGTCTTCCTCCTCTGAGAGGTTCCATAATCATGCTTCCGATATTGACCTGTTTGAGGTAATCAAGACCCATTACTCCTGATTGATAATATTCATCAAAGTAATTCATTTGTGTCAGTGCAACTTCCCATTTCGGATATTCGTCAATAATTTCAATCAGGTAGTCTATTTCAATATGTGATGAAAATCCGACATGCTTTATTTTCCCGGATGAAAGGCAATCATCCAAAAAGTCCAGAACGCCCAGATTTTTAACTTTGTTCCAGTCAGGCACGGTCAGGGAGTGAAGCAGGTAAATGTCAATGTAGTCGGTGCGGAGTTTGTCGAGCTGCTCGTCAAGAAACATTGAGAAGTCATCTTTGGTCTCAATTGCCCATGACGGAGATTTTGTTGAGATGTAAACTTCGTCCCTTAAGCTGTTTTCAGCTAAAAATTCTCCTACAAATCTTTCACTGTTTCCGCTGCCTTCCAAAGTTTTGCTGTGATACGGGTAGGCAGTATCTATGAGATTAATTCCGTTTTCGATTCCATATTTGAGCATTTTTGATGCTTCTTCGGTGTTAATCTCATCGTTAGAATTAATTGTTGGAAGCCTCATTGTTCCAAAACCAAGTCTTGAAACTTCCAATCCTGTTTTTCCAAGTTTATTGTATAGCATTTTCAAATCCTCATATTATATATTATATAAAAAAAGTATTAAATTGTTATGATTTGAAAAAATATTTTAAAAATAGTATTAAGATGGGGGTTCCTGGGATATAAGGATGCCGGGGGCGGGATTCGAACCCGCGATCTCACGGTATCCCAGGAATAAGCTAGAGCACGCTATATTACCCTATGAGCCGTGCGCTCTAACCAGCTGAGCCACCCCGGCATCTAACAAATATATTTATTTTCATCATTACATTTAAAGTTTTTGTTTTTTAGGATTTTTTTAGAGGTTTCGATAAGTGCTTTAAAAAAATAAATTTAAAAATACCCAAAAATTAATTATTGTATTAAAAGGAAATATTCATTTAAGTGATTTCATGACAAAATTCTGTAAAAACTGCGGAGCATACATTGAAGAGACAGCACTTTTCTGTTCTGACTGCGGCAGACCAAATCACCAGATTGGCACCAGACATTGTCCCAATTGCGGAAATGGAATTCTGGAAAATGAATATTTCTGCAGAAACTGCGGTGCAAAGATTAAAAATCCAAAAAATGAAAGCTTTTTGGAAAAATATAAAAATCCAATTATAATTGTAGTTGTTTTTCTGGTAATAGCCGTCATTGGTGTTGGTGCAGTTACTATGTTGGATTCTGGTGAAAGCCAGGATATTCAGGTGGATGAATTTTCTTTTAGCATTCCCGGTGACTATGAGCTTAATGATAATTTAAGCGGGGACGAAAGTGAGGGAAATGTAAAGTATGTTTCAGGCTTCTGGGAAAACTCTGGCGATTACATTCAGATTGACGTTACATATTCCACAGACGGCAGTGTTGATGTAAATAAGGCTCTAAAGGAGCTGGGGGGCAATAAAACTAATATGATGGGATATGACGGATATTATACTGAGCTTTCAGATGCCTGTTCATTTTCATTTGTCAGGGATGGCAAACTCATCACGATTTTTTGTTCAAATTCAGATCTTTTTGATGAAATTGAAATATTTTAATTTAATTTTTTATTTTTAAAAATTTTCAAAAAACCCTCTTTTTATGCTTATCTATATATAATAATAGAAATATAAATAATATCGTATCAATAGGAGTGATATGTTTATGGACGATAAAGAATATTGGACTGAATATTATGCTAAAAATTCAAAGCCAACTGATGCTTCATCATTTGCTGAATTTATTTTACCAAAATTAACTGAAAACAAAAACTTAATAGAACTTGGATGCGGAAATGGAAGAGACAGTATTTATTTCGCACAAAATAGTATAAATGTAATAGCTATCGACCAAGTTCAAACAGAAGTGGATTATTTAAATGAACATCACAAAGAAGAAAACATCTTATTTGTTTGTGATGACTTTACAAATTTGGCTAACACAGAATCTGAAGATATTAAAAATACTAATTTTGATTACGTTTATTCCAGATTTACCTTCCATTCAATCAATGAAAGAAAAGAAGACAGAACTCTTGATTGGATAGAATCAAATTTATGCAAAGGAGGTTGCTTTTTACTTGAAGCAAGAAGTATGAATGACCCTATGTTCAAACAGGGAAGAGCTTTAAGTGAAACAGAAAACTTCACAAATCACTACAGAAGATATATGGATTTAGCAAAAATCATAAGCAAGCTCGAATCCAGAAACTTCGAAATCGTATATAAAATTGAAGATAATAATTTGGCAGTATACAAAGATGACAACCCTTACGTCATCCGTATTGTAGCCAAAAAATTATAAAAAGTTATATTCATTATTTTAAGGAATGATATTATGAGTAAAGTTAAAGATATGTCCCTTGCACCTGAAGGTGTACGTAAAATTGAATGGGTTCAAAAACACATGCCTGTTTTAGAACAAATCAAACAAGATTATTTGGAAACTCAGCCTTTCAAAGGAATTACTATCGGGTCCTGTTTACACTTGGAACCTAAAACCATTAACTTGGGTTTAACTTTGATGGCTGGTGGAGCTGAAGTGGCTATGACCGGTTGTAATCCTTTATCCACTCATGACGATGCAGTTGCAGGAGCAGCTGATTTAGGATTAAACGTCTACGGATGGAGAGAACAGGACGACGAAGAATACTACCAGACCATTAACATGGTTTTAGATCACAAACCTGACATCATTATTGATGACGGTGCAGATATGATTATGGTTCTTCATAACGAAAGAACTGAATTGTTAAGCCACATCAAAGGAGCATGTGAAGAAACCACAACTGGTGTACACAGATTACAAGCAATGCACGCAGACGGAGCATTAAAATTCCCAGTAATCGCAGTTAATGACGCATACACTAAATATTTATTCGACAACAGATACGGAACCGGACAATCAAGTTTCGATGCAATCATGGGAACAACCAACATGGTAATTGCAGGAAAAACTGTTGTTGTATGCGGATACGGCTGGTGCGGTCGTGGATTAGCACTCAGAGCAGCAGGTCTCGGAGCAGACGTTATTGTAACCGAAGTTGACCCAATCCGTGCTTTAGAAGCAAGAATGGACGGATACAGAGTAATGACCATCAGAGAAGCAGTAAAACAAGCAGACCTAATCATTACCGTAACCGGTAACGCAGACATTATATGCGGTGATGATTTCAAATACATGAAAGACGGATGTATGCTTGCAAACTCCGGACACTTCAATGTAGAAATCAACAGACCAGACCTCGAAGCAATCTCAACTGAAGTAAAAGAAGTAAGAGAAAGTATCGAAGAATTCACAACCAAAGACGGACGTAAAATTTACCTTTTAGCAGACGGCCGTTTAGTAAACCTATCAGCAGCAAGAGGTCAAGGACACCCTGCAGAAATCATGGACATGAGTTTCGCTGTACAAGCATTATCAGCTAAACACATTCTCGAAAACGACATGCCTATTGGAGTAACCAAAGCTCCTGATGAAATCGACTACACAGTAGCCAGTATGAAATTAAACGCTATGGGTATCGAAATAGATTCTTTAACAGACAGCCAAAAAGCATACCTGGCAAACTGGCAGGAAGGAACATAATTCCTTCAAATTTTCTTTTTTTATGTCTTATTTCAGATACATTGACAATGGTGAAGGTCCAACCAAACTCTTTATTGGTGGGGTTCACGGAAATGAAGGTGTAACCTCTTTAAAATTCATTGAAAGAATAAAAGAAGAGGATTTATCTTGCGGACAATTCTATTTTTACAATTTTGATAAAACTCCATATATTTCCACAATCAAAAAGGAATATTATGAATCTGAAATCGGCCAGAAGATTTTAAATCTGATAAACTATTTTGAACCTGATTTTTACACTGAACTTCACTGTTATAATCTTAAAAACTATAATAAGTTAACTTCTATGGAGAGATATAAAAAGACAGGTATTCCTCCATTGATTAAGGTAAAAAATCATATACTTGTATCTTCGGTTTCCCCTTTAATCAGAATGACTTATTTTTCAACCGAAACTGTCTGTAAAACATTGGAAATTCCCTGTTTTGAAAAGTTAACTCCCGATATTATTGAAGAGTATGATTTTGATAAAAATAAGGCTGTTGAAACTTATGAAAATCTTTTGAAACTTATTTTAAAATCTCCTTCAAGAAGTCATTTTGAAAGACAGATTTCAGCTGAATATGCTCCTCAGGTTAAATTGGCAATGGAATATGCTGAAAAAGTTTTTGGAAAGGATTTTCCGCCATATTAAATTCTATTTTTAAAAATAATTATAATATATAGATATTGATGACTCCTGGGTTAAGGGTGGTGAGAAGCCATCAATACTAGGATTCATTGGATATTTGGGTAAAATAGCTTTCACCGCATCCATTACAGCTGCTATTTTGTGTTTGCGCAATCTGGGGTGTGTGGTGGTAGATTGCATTTATATCCAATATGTGAATCCAATTAAAAATAAGTTCAATTTAATATATAAATATAATTAAAACCATGCATCAAGACTGCCCTGTGATGAACTTAAATTTTTAAGTTTGTCAGATGCTTTTGAAACTCTCTCCTGTGAGAATCCATGTTCAAAGCATAAAAATTCAATCAGTTCATCTTTTTTTGGTTTTTCCCACTTGATTTTATAATCTGTATTAACATTATGGTTTAAAAACAGCTCTCTTACTTCATCCAAATCGTGGGTGGATTCCTTTTGAAGTTCTGCAATTTTTTCCTTTAGCTGTCCGTTATGGGCCAGTTTAAGTGCAGTTTTTGCACCGACTCCCTTAAGGCCTTCACAAAAATCAGTTCCGATTAGAATTCCCATGTCAATCAATTCTTCACGGGTAATATTGAGCTCTTTTAATACTTTGTTCAGCTCATAGTATTCCAGATTACCTAAATTTGAGTTGACAGCAAGGTTTCTTACAACTCTTTTCGCTCCAAAAAGCAGGCAATCGTAATCCTGTGAAGCAACTGCATATGCATCACCGTTCGCTACAAGATAAGCTGCCTGAGCTTCACCCTCACCTTTGGCTTCAACATAAGGTATTCCCATTAATGTCAGTAATTTTTTAGAAGATTCGATAATTTCAGGAGACAGTTTGGATGATCTCATTGCAAATTTGCGTGCCTTTTCTGTATCTCCTTCGGCTAATGCTTCTTTATAAATTTGCTCTGCTTCCTCTCTGACTTCTCTTCTTTTGGCTTGAGTCTCACTTTTAAGTTCTGAAGACTTTCCGTCAAAGACATAAATTGGTTTGATGTCTTTTTCAATCATTGAGGAGTTTCTATATAGTATACCGCTTAAATGTGATGTGACGTTTCCGTTTTCATCGGTTAATGGTCTTCCGTCTCTTTGTCTTATTGTGGATAGGAATTGGTAGAGGGTATTAAACGCATCAATTGAGACGGCTCTACCTTCTAAATGTTTAAAATCAATTTTTTCTGGTTCTACAATATCTTTTAGTTTAACACCCAAATTATCACCTATTCATTATAGTAACTTAGAGGACATGCTTCTTTTGACCAAAGAACTATATTTTTCTTGTGTATTACTATATAGTCACGTGCTAACATTTTTCCTGGAGTATGGAAAAGATTTTGAAGCTTTTCATCAGGTTCTTCTAGGTAAATTTTCTCTATTTTTGTTATTGTTTCTATTTCATGCTCCAGAAGTATTCTGCCCGTGGTGTGGTCTTCACTAAGTAATTTTTCAATAACGGTATTGCTGCATCTGTCTTTTGGTATGTATGAAAATCCGTAAACAAGAGGGCGACCGTGCTTGTGGAGAATTACTTCTCTTAAATCTATTTCATCGCCTTCATTTATATCGAGTTTTTCTGCTACTGATTTGTCTGCCTTTTCCATGTGCTGATCTAATATGAAAACGTTAAGGTCACCATATAAAATATCTAAAGTTGTGACAACTGGCCCTTCTATGGAGACAAGTATTTTTTGTAGGGTTGACAGTTTCATATCGTTTTCTTTTTCTAGTTGGTTTATTTTTTCCCTGACCTGATTGGGTAGTCTTTCATATTTAGAATTCATTTTAACTCCTCTATATTTCTGTAAAATAGCTCACTGGAAACATTTCTTTAATCCACATTAATATTTCGTTATTGTTGATTATAACGTAATCACGAGCTAAAAAATCTTCATCTGTTTTGTATAAGTCTTTTAACATTTCATTTGGCTTTTCAATGTAAATATTGTTGATTTCCCTTCTGGATTCTATTTTATAATTTTTTAATATTCTTCCAATAGGTATGTCTGCTCTAAGTAAATCGGAACAGATTTCCTCACTGCATCGGCCTAATGGAACGTGGGATATTGCATATATTAGAGGCTGTTTTCCCTTATGCATTATAACTTCTCTGAAATTGATTTCATCCCCTGCATTAACATTCACCAGTTTTGCATGACTCTCATCTGCGATTCCAAAATGCTGGTCTATGGTAAATAAGCCGATTTTACCGTATAGTACATCTAAAATGGCAGTAATGGACCCGTCTGTTGTCAATAGGATTTTTTGCGTGTTTGAAAATGTTTTGCCGTATTCTTGTTCTAAATCATTTATTTTTTCAATGAGTCTCTTATTTGCTTCGTTTTTTCTTATTGTCATTTAAATCACTTAAAGGTCTTTTGGATTTGTAATAACGCCTGTAATTGCTGAAGCAGCTACTACTTTTGAATTTGAAAGGTAAACAGAAGACTTTGGATCTCCCATTCTTCCTTTAAAGTTTCTATTTGTTGTTGAAATGCATGATTCTCCTTCAGATAATACTCCCATATGTCCTCCAAGGCATGGTCCGCAGCCCGGATTACAGATGATGGCTCCAGCATCTATGAATGTATCAATGTATCCTAAATGCATTGCCTTTTTGTAAATTTCTCTTGAAGCAGGAAGTATTAATAATCTGATGTCATCGGATATCTTTTGATTTTCCAAGATATCACATGCATCTTTTAAGTCTGATAGTCTTCCATTTGTACAGGAACCAATCAGACATTGGTCAATGATGGTTCCTTCGATTTTTGAGATGTCACAAACATTGTCGACATCATTCGGACATGCAATTTGAGGTTCCATATCGGAAATGTCAAAGTGCATCTCCTGTGAGTATATTGCATCTTCATCTGATTTTACAATGTTTAATTCGGATTCGCTTTTACCGGTTCTTTTACAGACATAATCAATAACGTCACGGTTCGGTTCCATTATTCCGTTTTTAGCTCCCATTTCAATTGCCATATTACACATGGTTGCTCTTCCTTCAACGCCCATGTTTTCAATTGTAGGTCCGCAGAATTCTGCAGTTTTATATGTTGCACCGGCGATTCCTATTTCTCCGATGATATTTAGGATTATGTCTTTAGGAGCAATATATGGATTTAATTCACCTTCAATTTCCATTCTGATTGCTTCCGGAACCATGAACCAGGTTTTTCCGGTTGCCCAAACCATTGCAAGGTCTGTTGCACCCATTCCTGTTGAAAATGCTCCAAATGCACCATAGGTACAGGTATGTGAATCTGCTCCAACCACTACCATTCCCGGTTCAACAAGTCCCATTTCAGGAACTACCTGGTGGCAAATTCCTTCGCCGTGAATAAAGTTTTTAGTGATTTTCTGGGTTTTGATGAAGTCTCTGCAGACTTTTTGAAACTCGGCAGAACCGATTGTATTGGCCGGAACATTATGATCAAAAATTATAGCTATTTTTTCAGGATCCCATACTTTGTCCTCTACTTTTTCAAAGGTTTTGATTGCAGGGGGACTTGTTCCGTCATGTGACATTGCAAGATCGACCGGAATTTCGATTATCTCTCCTGGAGTGACTTCATGACCCGCTTTTTTGGATAATATTTTTTCAGTAATGTTCATAATCATGACCTATTTTTTTGATTTTTTAACGATTTCCCTAAATACCTGATCGTTAATGTATTTTCCTTCCTCTCTGGATTTTTTAACCTGTCTTACGATTTCGATGAGTTCTTCATCACTAACGTCCAGTTCGCATTCATTCAATTTTGCTCTGACTGCTCTGCATCCTGAATGTTTTCCCAAAACAAGCTGTCTTTTTTGACCAACCAGTTCCGGAAGGTACGGTTCGTAGCATAAAGGTTCTTCGATAACTGCATCAACGTGAATTCCTGATTCATGTCTGAACACATTGTTTCCAACAACCGGCTTGTTGTATGGAATAGGAAGTCCGCTGGCTTCGGATACCAAATCGGATAATTCCTTGATGTATTTGGTTTTGAATCCGTAATCTTTTCCGTAAAGGATTTTCATTGCCATGATAAGTTCTTCAAGAGATGCATTACCTGCTCTTTCTCCAATACCATTGACTGTTGTTGATACAGCTTTTGCACCTGCTAAAACTCCTGTAATTGAATTTATTACTGCCAGTCCGAAGTCATTGTGCAGATGAACTGCGATATCTATATCGATATCTTTTACAAGCTCTTCAACCAGGTATTTGATTCCTTGTGGGGTAATGGCTCCGGTAGTGTCTGCAATATGTACTCTGTCAGCTTTACATTCCTGAGCTTTACCATATATGCGTTTTAAAAAGTCAATATCTGTCCTTGTTGCATCCTCTGCTGAAAATGCTACAAATAAACCGTGATCTTTTGCATAGTCTACAGCAGTTTCACATAAATTTATTGCGTCCTGTCTTGTAATGTGCATTTTATGGTCCAGATGAATGTCTGATGTTCCGACAAATGTAATAATTCCGTCCACATCACAGTCAAGCGCAACATCTATGTCTTCAGCTTTTGTCCGGGTCAATCCAAGAATTGTAGCGTCAAATCCTTCATTTGCTATTGCCTTTACGCTTTCCTTTTCTTTTTCGGAAACTATTGGAAAACCGGCCTCAATCTGGTGTATCTTAAACTGATCCAGTTTTCTTGCGATTTCCATTTTTTCATCAAAGCTAAAACAGACTCCTGGTGTTTGTTCACCGTCTCTTAAAGTTGTGTCATAAATTGTAATGTCATCAGGAAATGTCAATTCTGTTTCTTTATTATAATGACTTATAAAATATTGCAATATATCACTTCTTAAATTAATTTATACTATATTAATATAATTCGGATATTATTTATATAACTTTTCTAATAGCTCCAGATAGGATGTTCTTTCAAATCCGTCTGTGATGCCTAATTTTTCAAATAACTCGAATATTTTATTTTGAGCATCAGAATAGTCTTCATTGTCATCCAGTCCAATTTCTATTTCCATATATGGCTCAAGACCTTCAATGTCGTCTAAAGATATTTCAAAATTTTTGTATGTATAATACTGTCTGTTTTTTCTGACGGTTCTCACTTTCTTAAATCCTATTTCTTCAAAGATTTGTGAGCATTTTTCAGCATCATCAATTCCCATTTCTATTTCTTTTCTGGTTTTTGATGCAGAGTCTATTTTCGGTCCTTTGTAGGTTATGAATATGTTTGTTTTGTCATTTTCCTTTGTTGTTCTTATTCTCAGGGCTTCATCTGTTTTTGCAAAATCCACAACGGGGCTGTTAAAGTAGATGTCTTCCTGAAATTCCTTTTTGCTTTTTTGTGCGCCTATCTTCTCGAGTTTATTTTCTATTTCTTCAAAACTGTCTATTTTTGCTTTTACTTCAACTTCAATCATAGTATCATGCAGGTTAACTTAATCATGTTTAATATTTGAATTTGTTAATTTTAATAATTTGGCATGTTTTCCATATGTGCACTGTATTTTTGATTAGACATGGATTAAAAAGTAGCATTTTAATTAAATCTGTTTTCTTTACATTTTATTATTACGTCTGCTTAAATATTCATTGACTATTAAACATTTTTGCTGTATTTTGTTTTTTATAGACTGTGTTGAATTTTGCTTAATTACAGTGATGATTTCTATATTTAAACTGATATGAAATAAAAACGATTTCAAAAATTATTGTGTAGGGCTATTTTATTTAAAAAAATACTAAAAATTAGTAACATTTATAAATAAGTTTTATTAATATACTTTTTTACATTTCTTATATATACAGCACTTTATTTAATAATTTTAAAATTTTTAATTTTTTAAAAATTTTTCTTAATTATTTCAAATAAACATACCTTTATATACTATATAAACTATATATTTTAATAGTAAAAATTTAACATATTTTTTTTGTTTTCTTAAATTTTACTATTCTACTTTTAAAAATGAATTGGAGGTTTTAAGTTGACCGATGTTGATATAAAAATAGAAAACATTGTGGCTTCTGCAAGCATTGGTAAAGACATCGATTTAAAAGAAATTGAAAGCTCTAATGCGTTAGAGGGCGTTTCATATAATCGTGAACAATTTCCAGGTCTAGTTTTCAAACTTCCAGAACCGAAAACAGCAGCTTTAATTTTTGGGTCTGGTAAACTTGTTTGTACTGGAGCAAAATCTATAGATGATTCTAAAATTGCTATTAAGAAGACTGTAGATTTAATGAGGACTGTCGATACTGACATTCCTGAAGAATTTGAAATTAAAATTCAAAACATTGTGGCTTCTGCTAACTTAGAATCCACATTAAACTTAGAGGCTGTAGCTTTAGAACTTGAAGATACTGAATATGAACCAGAACAATTCCCTGGTTTAGTATACAGATTATCTGATCCTAAAGTGGTCTTATTATTATTTGGTTCCGGAAAAGTTGTATGTACTGGAGCTAAAACACGTAGCGATGCTAAATTAGGCGTCGAAAGAGCTTACGATAGATTAAGTGAGCTAGATTTAATATAATTTGGTGGTATTATTGATTAAACTTGTAGTATTTGACTTAGATAACGTTATTATTGATGGTGAAGCGATAGATGAGATAGGTAAATTAGCAAATGTTGAAGAAGACATAGCTGAAATTACAGAAAAAGCTATGCAAGGTGAAATAGACTTTGAAACTTCTATTAAAGACAGAGTTCAACTTCTTGAAGGAACTTCTATTGAAGACATCGAGAAAGTTGCTGATGATCTTCCATTAATGCCTGGCGCTGAAAAAACCATCGCATGTCTAAAAGATAAAGATGTAGATGTAGCTATCATTAGTGGTAGTTTTGATGTAGTGGCTGAAAAAGTAAAAGATAAACTCGGTGTTGACACAGTTTATACTAATAGTTTCACAGTCGAAGATGGTAAATTAACTGGTGAAGTGACTGGTCCTTTAGTATCTGGTAATAAATTAGATGTATTAAAAGACCATGTTGAAGAAGCAGGAATTACTTTAGATGAAGTAGTTGCTGTTGGAGATGGCGCAAACGACATTTCCATGATTGAATCAGCTGGCTGCGGAATTGCATTCAATGCAAAAGATTCCGTAAAAGAAATTGCTGATGTAGTAGTAGATGAAAAAGACTTGTGCAAAGTCTTAGATGAAATTCTTAATCAATTATCCACTGAAGAAGAAACTGAAGCTGTTGACGACGAAGAAGCTGTTGAAGAAGATGCAGAAGAAGCTGAAGCTGCAGACAACGAAGAAGTTGCTGAAGAAGAAGCTGCTGAAGAACCTGCTGAAACTGAAGAAGCTGAAGCTGTTGAAGAAGAAGTCGAAGAAACCGAAGCTGCTGAAGAACCTGCTGAATCTGAAGAAGCTAAAGAGAAAGAAGATAAAAAAGCACTCCCTAAATCTGAATTTGTTCTTGCTGACACCATGGAAGGTGTAAGAAAACAAAAAGATGAAAAAGAAGCTGAAATCTCCAAAGTTGCAGAAGAAAGGGAAGAATTCAATAGAATAGCTAAAGAACAACGCAAAATCCGTGATGAATTAAATGCATCATTGAAAGAAAACTTAAATAAAGCTATTGAATACAGAAACGAGCGTAATGAAATCAACAAAGAAGTTGAAGCTGCTAAAAAGGCTCGTAACGAAGCTAATAATAAAATCAAAAATCTCGAATGGTCTTCAGGTAAACGCGATAAAATCAAAATAGAAAATGAAATCAAAAAGATTGATAAAATCATTGAAACTCGCGTTTTAGACATTAAAAAAGAAAATCAGCTTGTTAAAAATGCAAATGATTTAAGAAAACAGTTAATGGAAATTCATGAAGATGAATCCGTTAAAGCTGAAGCTCAAGAACTCAAAAAAGTATCTGAAGAAGAACATGAAAAAGTTATTGAACTTTCTGAAAAAGCTCAAGAAGCTCACGAAGAAATGCTCACCTACTTCAGAAAAACTGATGATATTAGAACTGCTGCTGACGAAGCTCATAAAAAATTCATCGAAGCACGTAAAAACGCTTCTGCTAAACATGAAGAATTTAAAGCTATCTTAAGCGACATTCATGTTATCAACAAAAAATTAGGTTCCAACAAACCTAAGAAAAGAAGAAATGAAAACAAAGGCAGTTCCGGCGGTAACAAAAACCGTGAAGAAAAAGAAAGAGCTGAAGAAATCTTTGCTAAATTTAAACAAGGTGGAAAAGTTTCCACAGAAGAGATCTTACTCTTGCAAAAATATAATATAGGTTAAGCAATTAACCTCTATTTTTTTATTTTTTTAGGTTATATAATGTCTGAAGAAAAAATCGAAACCTGTTTTTTATGCGGTAAGGAATTTGACATGAACAATTCTGAACTTGCTTATTATCGTAATGGAAAGTATCCTATTTGCGATTTTTGTGCTGAATTTTACAGCTTTTTTAGAGAAGAAAAAGTAGTTCCTAAAAAAGAATAATTTTCTCTATAAATATACTAATTTATTTTTATCTTATAATTAATTTTAAAATCAATTTTAACTTATTTTCAACTATTGTTTATATTTTCATCATATTTTTGAATATTTTGTTGAGGATTTTCTTTTCATAATCTCAATCGTAATATTTTTATATGATAAATTTTATTAAAATATATTTATAAAAAATTGTGATTTAGAGAGATAGAATGCGTGAAGTAATAATTTGCGAAAAACCTAGTTCTGCTGAAAAAATAGCAAAAGCACTTTCATCAAGTGCCAAAAAGAAAGTATATAATAAGAAAGTTAAATATTGGGAATTAACAAGGGATTCAAAGGATATTACTGTCGTTTCTGGTGTTGGACATTTGTATTCATTGCTGCCTAAGGATTCAAAATACCGAGTATCATTCAATCTTCATTGGGTTCCGTCCTACGAAGCAAGCAAAAGCAGTTCTTTTACTAAAAATTATCTCAATGCAATTAAAAAATTTGGAAAAGGTGCTGATTCTTATATCCATGCTTGCGATTATGATGTTGAAGGAACATTAATTGGTTATAATGCCTTAAAATATGCCTGCGGTGAAGATTCCCTTAATAAGTCATCAAGAATGAAATTCTCCACATTAACAAAAAAGGACATTGTCGATGCTTATGAAAACAGAATTGACATTGACATGCACCAGGTCGACAATGGTATTGCACGACATATCCTGGATTATTATTTCGGAATGAATCTTTCAATTGCTCTTTCAGATGCCGTTAAAAAAACCAAGCACAGGTTTTTGAAATTGTCTGTAGGTAGGGTTCAAACTCCTACACTTTCCATTCTTGTAAACCGTGAAAAGGAAATCAGGGATTTTGTTCCTGAACCTTATTGGAATTTAAGGGCTATTCTTGACTTTGAAGATATTGAAATAAAGCATGTTGACGGAAATATCTTTGATAAACAGCGTGCTGAAGAAATTTTTAACAAATGCAACGGCAAGGATGCTACAGTTGATAAAATCACTCTTTCAAACTCCAAAACCAAACCTCCTGTTCCTTTTGATTTAAGCGGACTTCAGGCAGAAGCCTATAATGTGTTTGGTTTTTCACCTAAAAGAACTCAGGTTGCAGCTCAAAACCTCTACAGTGCAGGTTATACTTCCTATCCACGTACATCATCTCAAAAATTACCTGAAAGTTTGGGCTTTGCAAATATATTCAAGCAACTGTCTGCCAATTCAGAGTTTAAAAAGCATATTGACAAGCTGCCTTCAAAATTAAAACCTCACAATGGTAAAAAAGAGGATGCAGCTCACCCTCCAATCCACCCTACAGGAATTTTACCTACATCCAAATTAAACAAGGATGAACAGAAGATTTATGATTTAATCGTTTACAGATTTATAGCAGTATTTTTCGATTCAGCCAAATTTGAAACCATGAAAACCATTTTGGACATTGAAGGTGAAAAATTCAAGTTTTCAAGAAGAAGGGTTACATATAAAGGATGGATGGAACATTATCCTTTCAGAAAGATTGACAATGAACCTTTCCCTGATGTTGAAGAGGGAGATTTGATGAGTGTCAAGGAGCTTATTAAGGATGAAAAAGAAACTAAACCTCCTGCCCGTTATAATCAGGCTTCTCTTATAAAGGAACTTGAAAAGAAAAACCTCGGAACCAAGGCAACCCGTGCAGATATTGTCGATAAGCTCTATGACAGGAAATATATAGAAGGAACTAAAATCGAAGTAAATGCATTGGGTGAGCATCTAATCGATACATTAAATACCTACTGTAATAACCTAACAAGCGAAGAACTAACTAGGGATTTGGAAAATAAGCTCGAAGGAATCAACCAGGATAAAACCACAAGAGACAGTGTTGTAAATGAAGGCGAACAGGATGTCAAGGAGATTTTGGATGACATCAACAAAAACGTTAAGGGCATAGGATCCAAACTATATGAGGCCTATCAGCTCAGTAACATCATTGGTGAGTGCAGCTGTGGCGGAAAACTTGTTAAAAGATCCGGCCGCTATGGTAAATTTGTTGGATGTACCAATTATCCTGACTGTAATGTTACATATTCAATTCCTAGAAATGCCAGTGTCATTAAAAAGACATGCGAAAAATGCGGTCTTCCAATGATTGCTGCGGGTAAGGGTAAGAACAGAAGGGAAATGTGTCTTGATCCGAATTGTGGAAAGGATGCTGCCGCTACAAAAAACCATAATCCTGAAGAAATAGGGGAATGTCCTAAATGTGGAAAAACTCTCCTTAAACGTTCAGGAAGGTTTGGAGAATTCGTCGGTTGCAGCGGATTTCCAAAATGCAACTTTACCTGTTCTTTAGAAGAACTTGAGTCTAAATTGAATAATTCAGATTAATATTATTTGAATTTTATTCTTTTTCTTTTTTTTTAGTTAAATATCCTATTATATTTCAATTATGCTTTTTTTGGATTTTTACAGTTCCTGTTTTAATTTTTCAGCTAATTTGGATGGTTATTTGTATTTTGTTATTAAATTAAATCCATCTACTATATATGTGATGCATTACAAATATTATTATACATATTTATTCATATTTTTTTTAAAATAGGATTAAATATCTCATTTGATGTCAAAATTTATTTACAAATATTCAATAAGTTGATTAATAAGGTATATTATGATTATTTTAATCTAGTACTGTCAGGCATATTGTGGTTTTTTGCCAGATATGTTTGGCTCTATCAGGTTCCGGTCTAATATGTTTGAGTTAATTTGTTATAATGTTCTGTAAGAATTTTGTTTATAAAATTCGGGGGAATTTTATTGAAATTAAAGAGTAAATTATTAGCCATATTATTAATATTTGTATTCATTGCATCTGTAGGCACTGCTGTTGCAGAAGACGTTTCAGATGCTTCTAATGAACTTAAAATTGACGATGTTGATGAAGAAGTAAGTGTGGATGAAGAAAGCGATGTAGTTGAAGAAGATGTTGAAGAAGAAGACATAGCACCGTTAGATGACGAGGAGGATTTGGAGCCTACTACTCTCAGCGTAAAGGTTGACGTACTTGATAAACCTGTTGCAGGTGAAAATTTCAGAATCAAAGTCACAATAACTAACACTGGCGATGCAGATGCTGAAAATGCCCGTGCAGCAGTTTCATTTACTGATTTAAAAGCAACAATAGACAAGAGTTTTATCCTTGTTGATGATGACGATGCTGATGTTAGTGAAAATAATGGTGTCTATCGTATTGATTTCGGTTATCTTGGTGCAGGTGAAAGTGATGATGTTACCTTAACATTTTTAGCTACCCAAAGCGGTCCTAAGGTGATTGTTGCAATGGCTGCGGCAGATAATGCTGCTCCTACTAAAGACAGCACATATTTTGCTTTCATCGATGTGGCTGAAAATTCCAATGCTGCCATAAAAGCTAATGCGGCTACAGAAACATTACCGGCAACCGGTAATCCATTGGTTCTTCTTGCGCTTGCATTACTTGCGATAATTCCTTGCTATCGCAGAAGATAAATTCAGGGGATTTATTACAATCCCTTTTCATTTTATTTTTAAACGGATTTTGATGGATTTTAAGTTAAATTTTATTTTTTTGTTTTTTCTGTTTTTTGTCAAAAAAGTAATACATACAAAATACTTAATAATGTTAAGAAATATAAATATATCTTAATAAAAATATTATCTGTTTAATTAATATTTTTATTTAATATCGATATTAAATTAAGAAAATTAACTTTAATAATTATAGATTGTTTTTCAACAATCATCAATGAACTTAAAACGAGGATTTTTAATGAATAAAGAAACTATGATGACAGTAGCTAAATCAGTGCTTATTATAGTAATCTTATTAGCTTTTGTCTTTGCATTAAAACTTCCTGCAGCCGATTTAAATATTCTATCCGATGATATGAAGGGTGAATATATAGATTCTTCAGGTCTTCCTTATTTTAGTGAAATGGATTCATATTATAACTATAGGTTGACCAACGACTATGTAGAACACGGTTTTGTAGGAGATGAAATGGTAAATGGTAGTGAGTGGGATATGCATAGGTACGCTCCTACGGGTAACAAGATTAATTACGAACTGGGTATTGTATATATTACGTCATTTTTCCATAGCCTGTTCCCAGATCACACTGTAAAAGAAGTTGCATTCTGGACTGGTGCATTCGTTTCAATTTTTGCTGTTATTCCCGCATTTATATTTGCAAGAAGACTGACAAATGATTACGGAGCGATTGTAGCCACAGTGATTATTGCGCTTGCTCCAAACTACTTTGCGCACACATTCCCAGGATTTTTCGATACAGATATGTTCTATTACATATTTTCGCTGTTCTTTATATTCTTCTTTGTAG
Organism: uncultured Methanobrevibacter sp.; assembly: GCF_902764455.1. Taxonomy (NCBI): domain Archaea; kingdom Methanobacteriati; phylum Methanobacteriota; class Methanobacteria; order Methanobacteriales; family Methanobacteriaceae; genus Methanobrevibacter; species uncultured Methanobrevibacter sp. The sequence goes on along the minus strand of NZ_CACWVY010000012.1, from coordinate 24,090 downwards.
AGTGTATACGGGCGAAAAATATTATTTTCAAGGTATTATTTGCGGTACTGTCAATTTTATCAATTGGACTGTTTTCCATATCCTGGACTGGTTATATCTTTTACGTAGGTCTTATGGGTGTATTTGCAGTTGTTTATCTGATTGCATGTTACATCTTCAATGTTGGTGAAGATGATCCAAGCGAGTATTCAAGCAAGATCAGCTGGTTTATACATCAAAATGCATTATTGTCTATAATAATTTTAGGTGTTGTTGGTGTTATCGGTCTTGCAGTTTTCAGAGGTATAGATGGAGTAACCGGTTTATTCGGTAACTTACTGGGATTACTTTCCCTGCAATCCGCTTCAAGGGCTATTAACGGATTCCCGAACGTTCTTGTTTCTGTTGCAGAGATGCAATTACCAAGTCTGCTTGGTAGCGGAATGACTTCAGCATTTTTAGCTAGTACCGATGGTGTAGTTAACGGTATGGGTGGTATCTCTGTATTGTTTGCAGGTTTAGCAGTATTATATGTATTGATTAAAAGAGTTTTCGGTTTCAGAAATGCTAAAGTAAAAACCGACAATACAAAAGCTAAAAAACCTTCAAAAGATAAAAGGGTTGCTTCAGCTAAAAAAATTGATGATGAACGTAGATTTAATTTAAATGTAGGCAGTTTCAACTTCGGTTCAGTTGAAGAACTTTTAACTTCAAAACGTACAACTATTTTATATGCAACATTATTTGTTGTTTGGGTAGTAATTACAGCTCTTGCGGTAAGTAGAGGTTCAAGGTTCATTACCACAATCGTATTGCCGTTTGCTCTTCTTACTGGTATATTTGTTGGATTTGCCACAGATTACATTAAAAATAAATTAACTGACGACAGAATTCTTGTTGTATTATTCTTCTTTACAGGATTTTTGGCAGCTATACCATTGGCCCAAATAAACAGCATGTACGGAATTGTCCTGTTCCTGATTATTGTAGTCGCAGGTTTAATAACTGTTTATGCCCTTAAATCAAGCGCAAGTAAAAAAGTGCCTCTTAAAAAGTACGTGTTAATTGTTGCTCTTGTACTGGCATTGATTTCACCATCTATCTGTGCTGCTTATCAGACTTCAGCAAACGTTGTTCCTGGTACCAGCGATTCAATGTGGAATGCAATGGCATGGGTAAATGAAAATACCGATAACGATACTGTAATCACATCCTGGTGGGACTTCGGGTACCTGTTTGAGGTTGCCGCAGACAGGCAAGTAACCTTCGATGGAGGTTCTCAATCAGGTGACCGGGCATTCTGGCTCGGACAGGCGATGACTACCAGCAATCTGGATCTATCGGCAGGTATCTTCAGAATGTTGGATACAACAGGTACAAGCGCTCAGGAAGCATTGATTGAATATACTGGAGACGCATCTAAAGCTACCAGCATATTAATTGATATCTTACCTAGAACAGCAGATGACGCTCAAAAAACTTTAACAAGCAAGTATAACTTGAATGATGAACAGGCACGTACTGTAGTCAACTTTACTCACCCTGACAACCCACGTCCTGTAATATTTGTTGCATCTTCAGATATGCTTGGAAAAGCGGCCTGGTGGACTTACTTCGGAAACTGGAACTTTGAAAACCAAACTTCCGAAAACTACTACTACTACGTACCTAGAACAGGCGGTGTTGATGTGCAGCCTGGTCAAACCGGTAAAGTAAACTTGATTACCGACGGACCAGTTGAATTCAATGCGGTCATTACCAGAGGTACAGGTAACAATACCACTTCAGGTTACACTGAAGCGCTTTACTCACAAACAGGTGAGCAGGTTAAAGTCAACAACACTACATACAACCCATTGAACATTTCCAATATAATCGTTATTGAAGACGGTTATATCATGAAAAACGAGTCTGTTGGTGATGTCAAGGACGCCAACTTCACCCTGTTCCTGATGGGTAACAAGAATCAGTATACGCCAATTCTGTTCAGTAATGAACTGGCCGATTCGATGTTTACTAGATTATACCTTTTAGGTGGAGCGGGACAAAACATATTTGAAAATGTTCACGTGGAAAACGGTGTAATGCTGTTCAATGTAAACTTTAACAATACAGTTGCTGGAGGCGGTTCTGGCAGTTCCAGCACCAATACAACTAGTAACTCAACTAGCAATTAGATTAGGATTTTCCTAATCTAAAACTTTTTTTTTATTTTAATATTTTGGTGATTTAAATTGGGTATCGAGGAGAAAATAAAAGATATTGAAGAAGAAATTCAAAAAACACCCTACAATAAAGCGACTTCACATCATATTGGTAAGCTTAAAGCTAAATTATCCAAGCTGAAAGAGGAGTCCTTGCAGAGAAGCAGCGGCGGGTCCAAAGGACAGGGATTTCACGTTAAAAAATCAGGTGATGCTACTGTTGTGCTTGTAGGATTTCCGTCTGTAGGTAAATCAACTCTTTTAAATGAAATTACCAATGCTGAAAGTAAAGTCGGAGCATATCAGTTCACTACTCTGGATATTGTTCCTGGTGTAATGGAGCATAAGAATGCAAAAATTCAGGTTTTTGATATTCCTGGAATCATTACAGGAGCAAGCAGCGGTAAAGGTAGGGGTAAAGAAATTTTGTCTGTTGCAAGAACAGCTGATCTGATTTTAGTCGTCCTGGATACTTTAAATCCACAACATATTAAGGTTATTGAAAAAGAATTAAGAGCTATTGGAATAAGGCCGAATGAACAGCCACCTGATGTGACTGTCAAAAGGAAAAAATTAGGTGGAGTAAAAGTTTCATCAACCTGTAAGTTAACTCATCTTGATGAGAAAACTATCAGATCTATCCTAAATGAGTATGGATATATAAATGCAGATGTTCTTTTTAGAGATGATGTGACAATGGACCAATTTATTGACGTACTCGATAGAAATAAATCATATGTTCCGATGTTAGTTCTATTAAATAAGGTGGATCTTGTAGATGACGCATACATAGAGGAGTTAAAAAAATACATTCCAGAATTCATTCCAATTTCTGCCGATAAAAAAACAAATATTGATGAGCTGAAAGATTTGATATTTGACAACTTGGATTTGGTTCGTGTATATCTAAAACCCCAAGGTAGAAAAGCGGACATGGAAGATCCGTTGGTTATTAAAAAAGGTTCTACCGTTATTGACGCATGCAGAAAACTGCACAGAGAATTCGTAAAGAATTTCCGTCATGCTAAAATCTGGGGAACTTCAGTTAAATTCCCAGGACAAAAGGTAGGTCCCGACCACGTATTGGATGATGAGGATGTACTTAGAATTATTCTAAAAAAATAATTCTTCTTTTTTTTTGATATTATGTGTAAAAGTATTTTTATAACAGGCACTCCATGTACAGGTAAAACAACTATCAGTGAAGTGCTTTCAAATGATTTAAACTGTAAACTGATTAAAATTAATGATTTAGCTATTGAAAATGATTTTGTTTTAGGAATCGATGATGAAAAAGGATACAAAGTCATTGATATTCCCGCATTAAACGAAAAAGTATCTGAAATTATCTCTGATAGTGACGGGCTGACTATTTTTGAAGGGCATTTGTCTCATTTATGTCAGGGCGCTGATAAGGTGATTGTTTTAAGGGTAAGGCCTGAAATTTTAGAAAAACGCCTTGAAGCCCGTGATTATTCACAGTCAAAGATACATGAAAACCTTGAAGCCGAAGCTCTTGGAGTCTGTTCAGCTGAAGCATATGAGTTATACTGCGATGATATTTATGAACTTGATATAAGTGATTTAAGTATTGAAGATGCAGCAGACCTTGTAAAAGACGTCATTGAAAATGGCGGCAGCTATCCTGTCGGTGATGTTGATTTTACTGACTGGTTGATTAATTAGATTAATAAAATTATTACGTTTTTTATTTTAAAAAATCATTCAAATCTCATAAAAATATATTTGTATTATTGTTTTTCTTTAAAATAATAAATAAAGAAATATTATCAAATTAGTAATATAATAAAAAAAGTGGAGATGAAAGAGTTTAATCTTTCATATTGTTCCGAAAGCTTGTGCCCAGACGGTTATACCGTTCATTTTGTATGCAGCAATTCCTACACAGTTGAAGTCCGGTTTAAGCATGTTGCGTCTGTGGCCTTGGCGCTCGTATGGTTCATTGGTTTCTTTCCATGATTCCATTACTTGCTTTGCAGTGGTTTGACCTAGTGCAAGATTTTCTCCATAGTCTTTTAATTTAGGGTATATTGTAAAGCAATCGCTGCCGTCTGGACGGTCATGGCTTAGTTTGTCTGTTTTGTTCCATACTTCATATGCTTCTTCTGCTCTTCTCTGTGCAACTTTTTCCAATTCCTCATCAGTTGTTAAAGGTTTGAGGGTATTTGAAGGGTTGGTGTTGAAGAAGGTTGTGTTCTGGTTGTTTTTATCCAATTGCCATACGCCTTTTTGGGTTCTGAATTCGTTTAATAAGGTATAAACCTCACTAACATCAAGCTGGCCGTCAATGTCTGCTGTTATAATAGGAACGGTTATATAATATTTTCCTGTATCTGGAATCACTTTTCCTCTTGTAATTTTAAGTTTTGACTTGACATTTTTGGCAGTTATTTTGTATCCGATAGTCTTGTAGTCTTTGCTTCCTTTATATTTTATTGTACCTGTATATGTTCCTTTTTTGGTCAATCCGGTTATCTTGAATGTTGCCTGACCTTTGGAATTTGTTTTTGCGGTAAATGTCTTTTTGTATTTCTTGCCGGAGGAAAGTGTGAGGTAAACATTAACCTTTTTCAATGCTTTTTTGTTTGCTTTTAATGTAACGGTATACTTTTTGGTTTTTTGTGACAATTTAAATGTTTTTGTTTTAGGAACACTTAATGAAGTGGTTGTTTTATTGATTGGCACTTTTTTGGTATTCTCATATAATGTGTATGTGCCGTCTTCGCTTGTGGAATTGTATTCATCGTCTCCGGAATAAACTATCTTCCATGTGTGTTTTCCAGCTTTCAAGTTGTATTCCTCTGCATTTGTAAAGAAATAATGGGTTTTTGCGGTAATATTTTTGGTAGATTTCAGCCTGCCGTCAATGTAGAGATATAATGTTCCGGCAACTTCTTTTGGAAACTTGACATTGAAGTAATCGGTTTTTGTATTTTTGATTGAAAGGTTTTTGTTTTCATCAATTGCATAGATTACTCCACTTTCATCCTGTGTAACCACATAAACGTTCATTTTTGAATCTTTTTTAACGAAGGTTTCGCTTGCAGGGTTTAGGACAAATGTACCATTTAGGGATGTTGATGCATAGTAGTCATCTCCGGAATATGCAAGATTCCATGTGTGGCTTCCTTCAGTTAATCCGTAGCTTCTTGTGTTTATGAAAAGATAATGGGTTTTAGCGGTTATTTCTTTTTCATTCACTATTTTGCCGTCAATGGAAAGTGACAGGGTTCCGGTGACCAGGTTTGGAAATTTCACTCTTAAATAATCGCTGTCATGGTCATTCACATAGAAGTCTGTTTCGGGATTGACTGTGTAAATTGTACCGTTATCATACTGGTCTACAAAATCAGCCTTCATGTTTGAATCATTTAGGGACAGCACCTCCTCGTTGGCATCTGTCTTTAAAATTTCGTCTGTCTTGATTTCTTTATCTGACAATTCAATTGCTGAATCGTCAGCGCTTAGTGTATCATCCGTAATGTTGTCTGATGCACTAACTGCACTTATTGTAAAAATAGTCAGTAAAACTAAACTGACTAAGAGGAGTTTTTTAAATCTCATGTTTAATGTTTCTTTAAAAATGTAATTATAAATCAATATTATTCATTTAATAATAATAGGGCGATTCCAATCGTTATTGAAGCCAATTACAAAATATTTTTTTATTTTGTCAGGAATATTTTCACGGAATTTTCAAATTTTCCATAACCTTTATAAATAGTAATAAACATATTTATTCTTAATATTCATATTAACCTAAGGTTATTCTAACTATGGTTTTTGTTTTAATTTGCGCAAATCATTTTAATTCAATTTTGAATATTATATCCTACATTTTAAAGGAGGATATTTTTGAGTAGAGGAAAACGACCAAAGTGGATGATTAATATAGCGATTGAAAGAATGAATATTCTTTTTGAGCGTGCTGAGATGGAATTCATCACCCATCCAGAGAGATCCGATCGCTACGTTGAACTTGCTTTGAAATTATCCACAAAATACAATATCAAAGTGCCTGAGAAATGGTCCAGAAGGTATTGTAGGAAATGCAAGTGTTTCCTTTATCCTGGCCATAACTGCACCGTCCGGCTGGTTGACTCACAGGTCAACATTTTTTGTGGTGAGTGTGGTCATGTAATGAAAATTCCTTATCACAAGGAGAAAAAATTAAAGAGGAGAGCTAAATATGAGTCACGAAAAGAAAGAACTGATGAATAGAGCTCTTAATGCGATGACAATCAACATTGGTAAAAGCGGTGTTAATGATAATGTTATTGAAGAGATTAAACGCCAGCTTAAAGCTAATGAAATTGTTAAACTTAAATTTGCAAAGAATATCGCTAGAAATAAAGATGATTACATAGATGAAATAGTCTCTAAAACAAGAGCACGTCTCGTTGATGTTAGAGGCCACGTTGCGGTAATCTATAAGAAAAAGCCTTAAACATTTTAAATTTAGAGTTACAGGCCCTATTTTTTAGGTCTTAAATTTACAGTGGATTAAGCTACAATTATTTAATAAAAATATTGGAGAATTAATATGACTACTGTATTTGATGTACCTGCAGATTTATTAATTAAAAAAGTCGCAGAAGAATTTAAAAATAACGAAAAAATCAATTCCCCTGCATGGTCCAATTTTGTTAAAACCGGTGTTCACAAAGAAAGAAAACCTGAAGACAAAGATTGGTGGTATACCAGAACTGCTTCTATCATCAGAAGAGTTTACATGGATGGTCCTGTAGGAGTTATGAGTTTAAGAACTTTTTACGGTGGTAAAAAAGACCGTGGTGTACGTCCTGAAGTGTTCAGAAAAGGAAGCGGATCCATTATCAGAACCGCACTTCACCAGTTAGAAGACGCAGGATATGTAGAAAAAGTTGAAGGTGGAAGAGTTGTCTCCCCAGCAGGAAGATCATTCTTAGATAAAATTTCTGCTGAAATCATTAAAGATATTCCTGAACTTGAAAAATATTAATTATAATTCGGAGAGTTTGATATGAGCGATTTAGATGAAATTCGTCAAAAAAGAATGGCTGAATTACAAGCTCAACAAGCTGCTATGCAAAATCAGGCACAGCAACAGGCTGCTGCTCAAGCTCAACAGCAAGAAGCACAGGCACAATTTGAAGCTCAGAAAAAACAAATCTTAGCACAAATTTTGACTCCTGAAGCTCGTAATAGGCTAGGAAATCTTAGATTAACCAAACCTGAAATGGTAAATCAGATTGAACTTCAATTGATTCAATCCGCTCAGGCAGGAAGTTTAAGAGGAAAAGTTACTGACGAGCAGTTGAAAGTTTTATTACGCAACATTGCGGGTCAGAAAAGAGAAATTAAAATTACAAGGAAATAATATCAATGAAAGCAGCTGTTTTATATAGTGGAGGTAAAGATTCGTCTTTTATGGCTGTCATGCTTAAAAGACTGGGTCTTGATGTTGAATTGTGCACTGCCAATTTCGGCGTTTATGATTCATATATTCCTGCCAGTAAATCAGCAAAATCACTTGGATTCAACCATAGGGTTCTTGATATGGACACTGACATTCTTGATAAGACTTGTGATATGATACTTGAAGACGGTTTTCCAAATGACGGAATCAAGTATATTCATGAGAATGTCGTTGAGATGGTTGCAGAAAAATATGATATTATTGCCGACGGGACAAGACGTGATGACAGAACTCCAAAACTGACAGTCAATCAGATAAGAAGTCTTGAAGACAGAAAAGATGTTCAATACATTAATCTCGACAGTTTCGGTCACAAATCTGTGAAACTTATTACCTCAAATCTCTTTGAGATTTCACATGAAAAGTCAAACAAGGACAACAGTTCAGACTATGAGGTTGAAATCAGGACATTGATTGATGAGAAAGGAGGAAATTCACTGGATATATTCCCTGAACATTATCAAACTCGTGTTATTGGATACAAAAAATAATTATTATTACAGGTGAGAAAATGAGTAGAAATAAACCATTAGCTAAAAAATTAAGAATGGCAAAAGCAAATAAACAAAACAGGAGAATTCCAATCTGGGCTTATGCTAAAACTAACCGTAAACTTAGATACAGACCAAAACCTAGACATTGGAGAAGAAACAGTCTTAAATTATAAGAGGGGTTAAAATGGAAAGAGTTTACACAATTCCACTTAGAAATGTAAAAAATGTCAAAAGGACTATCAGAGCTCCTAGAGCTATTAGAGAAGTTAAAAACTTCTTGACCAAACACATGAAAGCTGAAGAAGTTAAAATTGATGAATCTATCAATCATGCTATTTGGGAAAGAGGTATTCAAAAAATACCTTCTAAAATCACTGTTAAAGCAGTTAAAGATGATGATGGTGTAGTGAAAGCTACTTTAGCAGAATAGCTATAAGTACCTTCGCCATATATTTGATCAATGTGAGGTAACAATATGTTGAAAAGAGTTGATATTGTAGGAAATCCGAATATAGGAGTTTTTATTCTTGCAACTGATGATGTAGCTATTGTTCCTTATAATCTCATAGATGAAAAAGCTGAAATTATTAAGGAAACATTGGAAGTTGATATTGTAAAATCTTCTGTTTCAGGCAGTAATCTTATCGGATCTTTAGCTGTAGCTAATTCAAACGGTATCGTTGTTTCCCCACACGTTCTTGACAGAGAAGTTAAACAGTTTGAAGATTTGGGATTGAAAGTTGCTACCATTCCGGGTCATTACACTGCTGTTGGAAATATCATTGCGGCAAATGACTCAGGTGCAATTGTAAGTCCGTTTTTAACAGAAGAGGCACAGAATATTATCGCCGATACATTGGACGTTGATGTAGAGGCACGTTCCATTGCAGGAACTGATATCATTGGTTCTTTAATCAAAGTTACAAACAAAGGATTTTTAATAACCAAAAATGCCACTTCCTCAGAAGTTAACTTCGCTCATAAAGTATTTGGTGTTGAAGGAGATATTGGTACTGTTGGTAAAGGTATTTCTTTAGTAGGAGCCTGTTCCATTGCAAATGTCAATGGAGCAATTGTAGCTAAAGACAGTACTGGTCCTGAAATGGCTAGAGTTGAAGAAGCATTAGGCTTTTTGGATGATAATTTTTAATTAATATATCATGAGGGATTTTATATGATAACAAAAATTTACAGAGTTAAAGGTACTTTTGTAATGGGTGATGAATACCATGAATTCACTAAAGAATACAAAGCTACTTGTGAAGCTGACATAGAACAAAAAATCTATGACCGTTTCGGCAGTAAACATGGTATTAACAGGAACCAGATTTCTATCAAATCCATTGAAGAAATTGCTCCTGAAGATGTCGAAGACCCTATTGTAAAAGAAATTTTATAGGCACGTTGGTGTAACTATGGAAGATCAGCAAAGATTAAACAGTCTTCTTAATGAAATTAACGCATACAGACAACAAGCTGAATTAATTCAACAACAGATTGACATGATTCAGACTTCCATTGCTGAAGTTGACGCATTATTTTCAACTTTAGAAGATATTGAAGGAAAAGAATCTGTTGAAGCTTTTGTTCCTGTAGGTGCTGGTTCTTTCATTAAAGGAGAAATTAAAAGTACTGACGAAATTATTGTAAGTATCGGTTCCGGCATCGCTATTAAAAAGGATGCTGAAGGAGCTCGTGAAATTCTCACAGGTCAGAAAGAAGATTTAAAAGACAGTTTGGATAAAATGCTTGCTAACTTACAGCAATGCACAGACATTGTCGGATCTCTTCAGGCTCAGGCTGAGCAAATTGCAGCTGCAGCTCAGGGCAACATGACCCAGATGGGATAGATATTTTACAATTTTTTCTTTTTTCTATTTTTTTTAAATTTATTATTGACAAATTATTTTTTTTGAAAAATATCCTTTTTTTAACTTCTTTTTTAAATACTATGAAAAATATAAATATAAATAATTAAATTTTTAACTAAACTGAAAAGGTGGGGTTATTTTGTTTGAATCATTAAAAAAGAAATTTTCACGTACAAGTGAAAAACTGGAAGAAGAACTCAAAGAAGAAGCAGAACAAGAGGATAACCTTCAGGAAGAAAAAGGTACCAGATTTTCATTTTTCTCATTCGGCAGGAAAAAAGAAGAAGAAACTCAAGAGGAAGTTAAAGAGGAAACTCCTGATGAAGAAGTTAAAGAAGAGAAAAAATCAGGATTCTGGAGTTTAGGCAAAAAATCCTCAGATGATGAAAAAGAATCTGAGGATGATGATGTGGAAGAAGCCGAAGTTGCTGCTGAAGAAGTTTTAGATGAGGAAGTTGAAGTTGCTGCTGAAGATGCTTTCGATGAGGAAGCTGAAATTGATGATGATGAGACTTCTGATGAGGTTACAGAAGAAGTTGAGGTTGCCGGTGAAGAAACTTCTGATGAAGAAGTTGAAGAAGTTAAAGAAGAGAAAAAATCCCGCTTCTGGAGTTTCGGCAGAAAATCTTCAGATGATGATGCTGAAGAGGACGTTGAGGATGATGTAGAAGAAGATGAAGAAGCAGAAGAGGTCAAAGAAGAGAAAAAATCTCACTTCTGGAGCAGGAACAAAGATAAAGATGATGATGTAGAAGAAAATGACTCTGAAGAAGTTGAAGAGGATGAAGAAGAGAAAAAATCTCACTTCTGGAGCAGAAATAAGAATAAGGACGATATTTCTGCTGACGGCGAAGCTTCTGGAGGAATATTCTCCTTTGTTCGTGAAAAAACCATTCAGGAAAAACACGTCGAAGACATTCTCTTTGAACTTGAAATGGAACTTCTCCAAGGGGATGTAGCTATGGAAGTAGCTACAGAAGTTGTAGACGGTGTTAAAAATAACCTTGTCGGTAAGAAAGTAAAAAGAAGCAATGACATTACAGAATTAACATACAATGCTTTAAAAGATACCGTTGCAGATATCATTGACATTCCGGGCAAATCAATGACAGAAATGATTGAAGAGAAAAAGGCCCAAGGCGAACCTCTTGTTGTAATGTTTGTCGGAATCAACGGAACCGGGAAAACAACCACAATCGGAAAATTGGCTAATTACTATCTTAAAAAAGGTTACACTCCTGTAATTGCAGCTTCCGATACATTCAGGGCAGGTGCTATTGAACAGGTAACTTATCACGCTGATAATGTTGGTGTAAAAATCATCAAGCACAAAAAAGGATCTGACCCTGCTGCGGTTGCATATGATGCTGTCGAGCATGCAAGAGCTCAAGGAAAAGAACTTGTGTTAATAGATACTGCAGGTAGAATGCAGACTAATACCAACCTTATGGATGAAATGAAAAAGATTAAGAGAGTTTCAAATCCTGATTTGGTGATATTCGTTGGTGATGCTTTAACCGGTAATGATGCAACAGAACAGGCTAAAAAGTTCAATGATGCTATTGACATTGACGGAGTAATTTTAACTAAAGCTGACGCTGACAGTAAGGGAGGAGCATCTTTATCCATTGGTTATGTCATCAAAAAGCCTATCATGTTTTTAGGTGTCGGCCAAGGATATGATGATATTAAAGAATATGATGCAGATTGGATGTTAAACCAATTATTCTCCGAAGATGAGGCATTGGAGGCAGAATAAGCAATAAAAAACTTTATAAGGTATTAAAAATTTATATTTATATTACAAATATTAGAGTGGAATATTTTTTATATTCAATTAGGGGTGATAAAATCAAATATAAATCGGTATTCTTCATTTGCATGATTATAGCTGTACTTTTATGTTTGGGTGCAGTCAGTGCAAATGATTTAAACCAGACGGATAATATTCAAGCTGCGGATGATGAGAATTCTCAAATTGTAAGTGCAGAAAATGATGCTGATAAGCTTCAATCAGAAAATTCAGACAATTTGCAGGCATCCGCCAAATCTACTACCAAAAAAATAACTGCAAATTCAAGAACTACAGTTACTGAGGTATTCACTTTAAATTCTACATATTGTATTCAGATTTTGGATGATAAAGGAAAAGGAATTTCCAAAAAGCCTGTTCAGATTACTTTCAATAAGAAAGTTACCAATCTGACAACAAACCGCAACGGATATATCTTTTATGAACTTGGTGATACCAAAGGAACATACAAATTGAGCTATCTTTTTAAGGTTGACGGATATACAAAAACATCCGGTTCTAAAATAATAACCATTGTTGGGGATACCGTCTCAAAAATCAAGGGTTCAAACTATATTGCATATAAAGGTGTAAAAAATCCTTATATGGTCACCTTAACTGTTGACGGAATACCTGTTCCAAATAAACAGGTAGTTTTTAATTTCAAGGGCAAAACCTATAAAAAGACCACCAATTCCAAAGGTCAGGCATTTTTAAATATCAACTGTGGCAAGGGAACATATGCAATAAAATACAAGTTTTATTCTATCAAGAATGCCCATTATGCAAGCGGCACATCCAAGATATCTGTCAGGCAGGGAATGCCTACAAACATCATAAAACAGACTGATAGAGTCTATATTCATAAGACTGCTGATGTATTTAAAATTAAACATGTGGATGCTCGAAATAATCCTATAGCTGGCAAAATAATTGTGTTCAAGCTTAACGGAAAAGTCTACAAAGTTAAAACAGACAAAAATGGTATGGCTTCAATCAATATTAAGTTAAATCAGGGAAAATATTCTCTTAAGGTAGCCGCATACTATGCTGCTAAAACCTATAAAAAATCTGTAAAGACATTTACCATAAAGGTAAAATCCAGCGGACCAGTCAACAACGGTTTCTGGCTCTTTGGTGCAGACATGTATAATGTTGACTTGAAAACTATGGCAAAATATGGAGTAAATCAGATATTCTTAAACTTCTATGCTGTTGAACTTCATGGAAAAAGTGCTGTGGCCAGCTTTGCAACACAGGCTAAGAAACTGGGAATCAAGGTTCATATATGGATGCAGGCCTTCTATTCAGGAGGAAACTGGATTTCTCCGGTAAATGATGACGGATCATACAAATACAGTTATTTCAACTCTGTTATTAAGGAAGCAAAAAGCTATGCTCAAATAGACGGCGTTGCAGGAATTCACTTTGACTACTTGAGATTCCCTGGAACTGCATATAAGCATTCCAACGGTGTTGAAGCTATCAATTACTTTACAAAGAAAGTCTGCAATGAGTTGCACGCTCTCAATCCAAAGCTTCTGGTTACTGCAGCGGTCATGCCGGAAGTGTCTTCAAATGTGTATTATTATGGTCAGGACATTCCTACATTAACCAAATACCTTGATGCTATTGTTCCTATGATATATAAGGGAAATTACGGTCAGACAACTTCATGGATTAAATCAGTGACCTCAACATTGGTATCCCAGTCAAATGGAGCACAGGTATGGACAGGTCTTCAGGGCTATAGATCTGACAGCAATGTCAATAAATTGCCTGCTTCCGAGCTTAAAAACGATGCTGTCAATGCAGGATATGGCGGAGCTGACGGTATAATAGTATTCAGATATTCATTATTCAATTTATTTGACTTTGATACTCTTTAAGGGTGATTAAATGAGAAAATTAGTAATTTTTTTAATATTGGCGTTAACGCTCGTATCCCTTTCAGCCGTTTCGGCCGCAGAAAACATAACAGATGTGGCTGAAGCGGATGGCGGCGATATTTTAGCGGAAGATAATTCTGTTGTTGATGATTTAAATGACAGTGAAATTTCAGCAAAACCTACGACAGGTTATGAATCATTTTCAACAGAGTTTACAGTGACATTAACATCAAACGGCACTGCTCTTGCATCAAAACCTGTTTCAATAAATATCAATAAAATTGACTATAAAAGGACCACAGATTCTAACGGACAAGCCAAAGTGAATGTAAAGCTTGCCAAAGGAACCTACAAAGCAACTTTCGCCTTTTTAGGAGATGAAATTTATTCTCCTTCAAACGGAACTTCCACAATTACTGTAAAGGATCCTGTTAAAACAGTCTTTAAGGTTGCTGATAAGGACATCAACTACAGACAGGGCTCAAAATCAGTCTTTATTGTCCGTCTTCTTACAAGTTCCGGGGCTGCAGTAAAAAACCAGCAGGTAACTATTGTGGCTAATGGAAAATCTCATAAAGCAGTTACTGACTCAAGAGGATATGCTCAGGCATTTTTAAGTTTAAAAAAAGGTACACGTAAGGTTTCATATTCATTCAAGGCAAACAGTCCTTATCTTTCTTCAAAGGGCTACACTTATATTAAGGTAAAGGCTTCCCTACCGAAAGGCAACGGATACTGGATGTGGGGATCTGACATGAAAAGTGTTAATTTAAAAACACTTAAATCAAAAGGAACCAAACATATTTTCCTTCACTCCTATGCTATAGATGTTTTCGGTAAAAAAACAGTAACATCATGGATCAGCAATGCAAATAAGTATGGAATGAAAGTTCATATTTGGATGCAGGTGTTCTATGACGGAAAATGGCATGTTCCTGTAGGTAAGGACGGCATTTATAAATACGGCTACATGAACAAGAAAATTGAACTGGCTAAAAGTTATGCGAAAATTAAGGGTGTTGCCGGAGTTCATCTGGATTATGTAAGATATGCCGGAACAGCTTACAATTATGATTATTCCGTAAAGGCCATCAACTACTTTGTCAAAAAGGTCTGTGTGGAAGTAAGAAAGGTTCAGCCGAACTGCATTATTTCAGCATCAGTAATGCCTGAACCGGGCGCACTTGAATACTATTACGGTCAGGATGTTCCTACAATGAGCAAATACCTTGATGTCATTATTCCGATGGCTTATAAAGGAAATTACGGTAAAACAACCTCATGGATTCAATACGTTACAAATGCCTTGGTATTTGATTCCAATGGTGCCCAGATATGGACAGGTCTTCAGACATATAAGTCTGAAAGCAATCCTAAACCTCTGTCATATTCTCAGCTTTTAAAAGATGCTCAGGCTGCTAAAAGCGGAGGAGCAAAAGGTGTT
This sequence comes from uncultured Methanobrevibacter sp., assembly GCF_902764455.1. Lineage (NCBI taxonomy): Archaea > Methanobacteriati > Methanobacteriota > Methanobacteria > Methanobacteriales > Methanobacteriaceae > Methanobrevibacter > uncultured Methanobrevibacter sp. The sequence continues at coordinate 8,938 of NZ_CACWVY010000012.1, read as the reverse complement.
TTATTGTTCAGGATGGGACTTACAAAATTATTAGATTTCAATAAGGTTTAATCCTTATTGTTACCATTTTCTTTTTGATAAGGCTTTTAAACGCTTTTTTTCTATATTTTTCTTTTTTTCTGATTGGTACTGCTTATTCTGGCGATTAGTTGTTGTTTCGTTGTTTCTCATAACGGTAATAAGATCAATTGAGTTGCCGCTGCAGGCCATGAGTACTCTGATTTCCTTATAGTCCTTTGAAGGTGGTGCCTTAAATACTGCAGCATACTTTTCCCTTTCAACATGCTCCCAGCTGACGGGTTCTTCATTTAAAAGACAATCGACAATGTATTTCCTTGAAATTCCATTTTCGTCGAGTCGTTCAATAAAGTGCCTGTTTTCAAAACACCAGTTTATGTCTGATGTGTCTCCCATTAAAAATTTGTCAAAAACATTCATTACAATTAATATGTAAACTTTATTATATATCTTTTAATAAAAATATTTATTATGTCTAGACATTCACAATGGGATTCGTCATTATCATTTATTTTTGCTATGATTGGAGCCGCTGTCGGATTAGGTAACATTTGGCGTTTCAGCTATGTGCTTTATTCTAATGGTGGAGGAACTTTTTTTATTCCATATCTTATAGCAATAGCTATTATGGGAATTCCTTTTTTAATTTTGGAGTATGGTGTGGGATTTAGCTTCAAGGATTCTTTCTCGAATATAATGCGGAAAATCAATCCGAAATATGAGTTTGTTGCTTGGGCTTTAGTTCTTTTTGTGTTTATAGTAACTATTTATTATATGGTGATTTTAAGCTGGGATTTGATTTACCTTCTGGCCAGTTTTACCTTCAATTGGGGAACTGATACAGCAGCTTACTTTGTTCAAAATGTTGGTGGAAGTTCCAATCTGTCCAACGCAGGATTTTTGCTTATTCCAACAACAGTTGGCGTTTTGATTTTGTGGGTTATAATATGGTTCATAGCAAATAGAGATGTAGATAAGGGCATAGGTAAGGTTTCAAAAATCATGATTCCTGCTTTATTTATAATAATGGGAATTATCATCGTTTATGCGTTGACACTGCCTGGTGCAGGTTTAGGTATCAATACATTGCTTACTCCCGATTGGGGCAGACTTGCAGATGTAAATATATGGCTTGCCGCTTTTGCCCAGATTATTTTCTCACTGAGTATGGGTCAGGCTATTGCAATTACCTATGCAAGCTATCTGCCTGAAAACTCAAAACTGATTGATAATGTTTTGATTGTTGTTGCATCCAACTCTCTGTTTGAAATCTGTACTGCATTCGGAGTATTTTCAATTTTAGGTTACATGTCAGTGACGGCCGGAACTCCGATGACTCAGCTGGTAACTGAAGGTACCGGTTTGATTTTTGTTGTATTTCCAATGATTTTCAATATTATGGGTCCTATTGGTCGTATATTGGCACCATTGCTGTTCCTTGCTATTTTGTTTGCAGGGGTCACTTCAGCACTTGGATTTTTGGAGCCGATGTTGAATTCAACAGCCGAAAAACTTGACTGGTCACGTAAAAGGACCGCAACTGTTCTGGCGATTATTGGTTGTGCATTTTCACTTTTACTGACAACCGGAATCAGCAGTTATCTTGTCGGTATTGTCGATTCGTTTGTAAATGAGTTTGGAATATTGATTTTAATTGCTGTTCAATGTATAATATTTGCATGGGTATATGGTGTTGATCGCTTCTTGGATGTTTTAAACGAATCATCAACATTTACTGTCGGTAAAACATGGACTTTTATTATTAAATATTTATTGCCGATTGTTTTAATCATAATGTGGGTTTCTGGTATTATAAAACTCTTTTCAACTGCCAAATCATTTGAAATTATAATTGATTTGATTATTATTGCTTCAGTTATGGCCGTTGCATATTTCATGACAAGGATTAAACAACCGGAAGAAGATAGTTAACCTATCTTCAATTTTTTTCTTTTTAAGCGATTTTGTAACTGCGATATTTCGCATGCTTTTCTCTTGTATTAAATTTAATTTTCGATAAATAATTTTGCTAGTTTTATTTTTTAACTTCTGTATGGTTGGCGGTAAATATTATTATTTTAATGGATGTGTCAGATTCTGATTGTTAATCCCGTCAAGATATAGATTAATTTAAATATAATGGGTCATCGAACTGCTTTTGGCCTTCTGTGAATTTGTCAATGTCTTCAATCGGAGATATTCTGTCACTTTTGAATTTATCTGCCGTTAGCGGCATTGACTTCCAGATAGGTCAGATATATTGCATAGGCCCAAACAAGATATGATGCCCAGCTGAATAAAAAGGATACCCACATGCCCAGAATATTCAGCACAATTGCGATTGCAAAATAGGTCAGTCCTTTTTTCACATCCCCTGCATAAGCAATTCCAAGGCCTGTGAAGATTATAGATAGGACTATTGCAACTGCCATGTTTTTTTCTGCCATTTTTACGCCTCCCATTAAAGCTGTAAATGTTAATAATTGTTATGTAAATTATATTTTAAAAGATTTTCGAGACTCATTTAAAAAGTTTTTTTAAACATGAATTATATACTAATTAACATGAAATTCAAAATATTTATTGTAGGCCTTTTGCTTTTGGCTTCAATAGGTTTTGTATGTGCTGAAACCTATATGCCTCACGAAGGCCCGTTTGCATATAAGGAAGTTCAAAAATACTCATTGAACGGCTTTGATTTTGTAATGCCGACAAGTTATAATTTAACCTATCACGACAATACAGATATGCATTTTGAAGGCAATAATGAAACATTTAATGTAAATGTTGTTAAGGATGCAAATCAAAGCGGGAATGCCACAGCATTCAAGGGCGTGTCAGGTTCAAAAACAATGGTCGGATCTGTTGAAGGCGATTTGGTTGAAAAGAACGGCACTTATGAATTCAGCTTTCATCAGCAGGATTATACCGTAACTCTCACATCAAAAGACATGTCTTTGATGATTGGTGTTATGGGAAGAGACTGATTTTTACTTTAACTCCTGATTAGGGTTATTCTAATCTTTTACTTTTTTTTTTATTTTAACTGTTTTAGTGATGGTGCCGATTTTTAATTTTAACTGTAATTCAATATTGATTTATATTCGTTTATTTTTTTAATAAAGTGATATAAATATTGTATTTTAAAAAAGAATAAGTTTAAATAGGATTTAAATCTAATTAACTATTATGACTTCAAATATTCAGATTACGGATAAGAAATACGCTCAGTATAATGACTATTATTTCAAAAGTGTTCTTCAAAAACGTGCTAATGGTGTTTTGAAATTTGTAAAAATTCCATTTAAAATCACTAAAATGATGATGTCTGAATATACAGGTTTAGGTCCGAAAATTTCCCGTTTGGACTTTGTTGCAGAAGCAAAAAACGACGAAAAAATTATAAGTCTTATTTTGGAATGTCAAACCTTTCTTCCAACAGAAGATGACATCAAAAGATTTTTCCAATATGTGTCTTCAATACGTATTTTTAAGGATAATGATGTTGAATTATACATATTGTGTGCGGAAAAAACTGAATATACTAAAAAAGACTTTGTAATTAAAGAAGGCTGTGTATATACTATGCATATGATTTCCCTTAAGGAATTCAAAGCTAAGGATATATTTAAAAACATTGAAGATAAATTAAATAATAATGGTGAAATCACTGATGAGGATATTGCTTCATTGCAATTAATTGTTTATGCTGATTTCGATGAATCTAAACTTGATATTCTAAACAGGGCACGAAAGTTACTTGAAGAAATTTCTGAAAGGTTATTATTCGATATTAACGAAAAAATGGCAATAATATATTTGTTTGACATGTTAAGCGTTAATATGTTAACTGAAGACGAACATAATCAATATATGGAGAAGAATAATATGTTAATAAATCCAAGAGAAAGATACTTCAAAAATCAAGGTATTAAGGAAGGTCGTGAAGAAGGTATTAAGGAAGGTCGTGAGGAAGGTCGTGAAGATGCTAAACTTGAATTTGCTTTGAATCTTCTTAATAATGGGTATTCTATTGATGAGGCTGTTAAATTGACTGGTTTGACTGAAAAAGATATTTTAAATGCTAAATAGTTTTTAATTTTATATTTTTGTTTTAATTTTTTCAATCTGTAATTGTAATTAAGTGAATGGGTATGATAGCTAGTGTTTGGATTTCTGGATTAAAATTATCATTATCGGGGGAAGAATAGTATGTTAATAAATCCAAGAGAAAGATACTTCAAAAATCAAGGTATTAAGGAAGGTCGTGAGGAAGGTCGTGAAGAGGGTATTCGTGAGGGTAAACTTGAAATTGCTTTGAATCTTCTTAATAATGGGTATTCTATTGATGAGGCTGTTAAATTGACTGGTTTGTCTGAAAAGGATATTTTAAATGCTAAATAGTTTTTAATTTTATATCTTTAATTTTTTCAATCTGTTATTGTAATTTAAATGTTGTGGATGAGTATAATGACTAGTTTGAATTTCTCAATCAAAATTATCATTATCTGTGGAGGAATAATATGTTAATTGATCCGAATGAAAGATATTTCAAAAATCAAGGTATTAAGAGCGGTCGTGAAATAGGTTTTAAAGAAGGTTTTAAAGAAGGTTTTAAAGAAGGTTTTAAAGAAAGTTTTAAAGAGGGTATTCGTGATGGTAAACTTGAAATTGCTTTGAATCTTCTTAATAATGGGTATTCTATTGATGAGGCTGTTAAATTGACTGGTTTGTCTGAAAAGGATATTTTAAATGCAAAATAGTCTTTTGACTATTATTTAATTTTATATTTTTTGTTTAATTTCTATCATCTTTTTTTGTTCATATCACTTTAAATTTCATTTATTAATTTTTAATCAATTATTTTTATTAAAATAGCTTTTAAATTTCTTTTTTAATTATTTTATCATGCAAGCAAGCACTTACATTCGAAAATCTTTATATATGGTCTTTTTAATATAATTATTTGTGCAAAGAACACTCATTTCCTCAATTGCTCAAATCAAATTTCAAAATTAATATTAAAAGGTGATAATAATGAATCTCAAAAAAATTAATGTATTAGTAATTCTTGCAATAGTATGTGTAATTATTTCTGCAGGTGCAGTATGTGCGGCTGATAGTGGTAATTCAAATGCTGATGATATTTATACAGCTCATGATGGACATGACGGATTGATTATTCCTCCGGATTATGCTCATGATGAAATTCAGCATGCCGCCGGTGGTGATTCTTACTTAAATGAAAGTCAGAACAGCCACAATGCAACTGATCTTCTGCATGCCGCTGGCCACAATGAAACAAAAATGATTAATCAAACTGGTCATGCTGCTGGTGAAAATATTACAAACTCAACTGGTGCTGGTGTTTCTAACCAAACTGCCAATGCAACCTCCTCACACAAATTGCCTGTAGCCGGTAATCCAATTGTAGCATTATTAGCTGTTTCTGCAGTTCTTGGCGGTTATGCTATTATAAGAAGAAAATAATTAAATTATTTTTGCCATATTGCGTGCTGGCTTAACTGTCAGCACGCCCTTATTTCCTTTTTTTTTAAATTTCAATCAGGCGTATGTTTTAATCAATTTTTAGATTTTTTTTTGTTTTAAAAAATAGTTTTATTTTAATTTTAGATGGTTGAAGATCTTTTTCATATGGAGAATGACATCATTGACTTTTTTGTGCTTATGTCAGAGAATTTATTTCACGAGTGTAGAGTTTTTTTGGACCCTCCATTTCTTTTTTTTAAATCGTTCTAGTTTTGTAGGCATTGTTTTTTTACCTCCTTTTTATTTGTAATATGAAAAAAATGTATTTTTCCATGTTTAATATGTTTGATATATATTTAACTGATTTATAATCTTTTAATTATAAATTGGGGTTAATTTAATGGAGTTGAAACAATTTTGTCAACTGGAAACAATTTTTGAATCTTTAATCGTTTTTCCAACAAAAATTTCTGGAATTTAAATTATTAATCTTTAAATTAATTATTTTTTTAAAATTAGCTTTTAAATTTCTTTTTTCAATTTTTTAAGATGTAAGTAACCACTTACATTCGAAAAACTTTATATATGGTCGTATTCATATAATTATTTGTGCAAGGAAAACTCATCTCCTCAATTGCCCAAAACAAATTTCAAAATTAATATTCAAAGGCGGTATGAATGAATCTTAAAAAAATTAATGTAATCGTAATATTCGCAGTTTTCTGCGTAATCATTTCAGCATGTGCAGTTAATGCAATTGATCATGGTAATTTAAGCGCAGATAGTATTTGCGGAAATTATATTGGGCATGATGGATTGCTTCCTTCTGCTAATACTCACCATGCTGCCGGAGGGGATTCTTACTTAAATGAAAGTCAGAACGGCCACAACGGAACTGTTGCTCCAGTTGATGCAGCTCACGATGAGTCAAAAATGCTCAATCAAACCGGTCACGCTGCCGGTGAAAACGTGACAAACACAACAAATTCTAACCTTTCAAATTCAAACATCAATGCAAGTTTAACACATAAATTACATGCAACCGGTAATCCGATTGTAATATTACTTGGTGTATGTACTCTTTTAAGTGGTTATTGCATAATCAGAAAAAATTAAACTTATTTCTCCATATCGTGCCGGGGGACCGGCACCTCTTATTTTCCTGTTTTTTGTATAATTTTTTCTTAATTTTTTTTTGGAATGTCTTATTATATTGACATTCAAAAAGATTTATATATGTTGATTGTTTAATAGTATATTCACATAACCAGTTAATACGTCTTAACTGATTATTGTTGTATTCACAAATTATTGGTGATATAATGAATTTTTTAAAAATATTTTTATTAGTGGCAGTAATATGCTGTTTAGTATGTTCTGTGGGTGCAATAAGTGCTGAAGAAGTTGCCGCTGATCAAGGCGGAAGTTCTGATACTCTTCAGGCACAGGATACTAGCAGTTCTGATAATTCCAACGGTGCTATTGGTGATGCAGATACAAACGGTAATGGCAATGGCGATTCCGGTTCAACAGTTCCAACTGATCCAGAACCTGTTATATCCAATGACAATACTACAGGAAACGCTACTCCTGAGATAACAAACTCTACTCCTGCAAACAAAACAGGCAACACTACAGGAAATGCAACAAATCATACTGCCGGAAACAATACTCTCGGAAATGCCCTTCATAATTTGTTGGCAACTGGTAATCCAATCTTCATTGTATTGATTTTGATTGTTGTTGCTGGTGGTATTACAATATTTAGAAGAAATAAATAATTAAATATTTTTAGTGCTGGCTTTGCCGGCACTCCTTGACTTATTTTTTACATTAACGATTTCAGTTCTTTAACTTATTTTGGCTTTGATAATTCTCTGATGCATCATTTCAGTGGAGATATTCAAGATTAAGATTAAAAATACTTATTTTATTTAACTCCATTAACATTAAAACATTTCTTGTTATACAAGTTTTAAACATTAATGTTGGTAAAAATATAAAAACAATATATCATAAAACTATATTACACACAACATTAAACTAGGATATAATACTGGGGTGATAAAAAAACAGTTAAAACATATACTAATTAAAACTCCGATTAAATTTAAAAAAATATTTTAAATTATTTTATTTCAATAGCTTTTAAAAAATTAAAAATAACAAAAAGAGGAAAATCATGAAATTTAAAAAGATAATTTTGATAACTCTGCTATTATTGTCAGTTTTAACAATAAGTTCTGTCAGTGCATCGCAAAATAATGCAACTAATGAAGTTATAGCATTAGAAAATACAGAAAACATTGACAATTTAACTGCAGAACCAAGTAATGATGATATACTTGAACAACCTATTGCTAGTGAAGAGGACTGTAAATTAAAAGCATCAATAAACAATGATTCATCTGCTTTATCTGCAATATGCACTAATGAATCAACACGCTTATCTGCAGTATGCACTATTGAATCAAATATTTTATCAGCACCTACTACAGATTCTCCGGATAATATTGTTTTAAAATCATCTAAAAAAATATCTGCAGCGGTAAGTATTCCTTTTAAACTATCTAAACATTACCCAGTTAAAAAGACATTAAAAACAAAAGATACTCTATATAGTATATATACAAATACTAACGGACAGTACCCTCGTGGACTCACTGTGGAAGTAGTTCATGATGGAAAGAGCGGTAAACCGCTTCGTACTATTTTTAAAAAAGTGAAATTTTACTATAAAAACACAAAAACTGGAAAATATAAAACTAGGACAGTGACAAAAATAAAAAATGATAGGATATATACTTATGTTCATTCCCCGCTTATTAAGGGGTATAAGCCTATTAAAGCAATAATTTGGTATACTAGCAGATAATAATCAAATCAATAATGAGAATATATGGTTCAAAAACCAAAATATTCTCTTTTAAATTGTATAATTTTTCTTGCTATATATTTTTTGGATTAATTAATTTATCATTAAATAATCTGTTGAAATCATCAATTTGATTTTTTTTGTCTAAAATAATAATTGTTTTTTCATTTATTGATATTTTTTTATCGGGAAAAATTGTTGTATCAGTTACATTTTTAAATGTTTGTGTCTTTTATAAAGTCAATTATATTCATATGAAATATTCCGTTTTTTGAATAATCCCAATTATCGAGTGTTAATACATATTTATTGTAGTTATCATTAATTTTTTCTAAACTTCTAAACTCTCGATTTCGGGTAGTTTCATCCAATATACTTTCAGATACTTGTATGTATATTGTTTTGTTAGGTTTTTGACATACAAAATCTACTTCAAGTCCATCAATATTTCCAATAGTAATTTTGTAATTTCTTCTAAGAAGTTCTAAAAAAACAATATTTTCTAAAATTTTACCTCTTGATTTATTAAATCCTGTTTGGATTTCATAAAATCCT